>DASXQC010000228.1:0-2222 GCA_036493235.1 Reyranella sp. | reverse complement strand
GGATCGGTGATGCCGCGATCGCGCAGCCACACCGGCCAGTAGCTCATGAAGGCGCCCGAGGCGAAGAAGTAGGCTGCGCCATAGGCGGCGAGCCGGCCGCCTTCGACGACGCGGTTCATGCTTCGCTGGGACCGCGGCACTTCGTGCCGCTCTTTTCTGTGCAGAAATATGAGCGCGACGGAGTCGCGCGGTCCCAGCCCATGACCCCTCCGCCCGCGTAAGACGCTGACACCTCCCCATTTGAATGGGGAGGAATCATTTTGCGAACTCGCGCCGCACCTGGTCGGTGTGCTGGCCGAGCTCCGGCACGTCGCCCAGCCGCTCACCCTGGCCGTCCCACGACGCCGCGAGCGCCGGCACCGAGACGTCACCCTTCGGCGATTTGAAGTGCATGCGGCGGAGCTGCGGATGCTTGGACAGGGCGGCGACGTTGCTGACCCGCGCCCAGGCGATCTGCGCTGCATCGAGCCGCGAGGCCAGCTCCGCGAAGGCGATCTTTCCGAAGGCCTCGCGCACGATCGCATTGGTGTCATCGCGCCGCTCGTTGCGGGCGATGCCTGATGCGTACTTCGGGTCTTTCTCCAGTCCCGGCCGCTCGATCACGTTGTGGCACAGCCGCTCGAACTCGCGGTCGTTCTGGATCGAGATCAGGACCGGCACGTCGTCGCTCGACGGATAGACGCCATACGGCGCGATGAACGGATGCGTGAGCCCCAAGCGCGGCCATTCGTAAGCGGAGTAGTCCATGGCGAGTAGCGGCACCGCCATCCATTCGGCCATCGAGGAGAACAGCGACACCTTTATGGCACGGCCTTCGCCGGACTTCTGACGCGCAATCAGCGCTTCGAGCACGGCGGCATGGGCGTACATGCCGGTACCGATGTCGGTTGCCGAGATGCCGACGCGGCCCGGCGCGTGCTCGGTGCCGGTGATCGAGGCGAGGCCGCTCTCGGCCTGCACCAGCAAGTCGTAGGCGCGACGGTTCTTGTACGGGCCGTGATCGCCGTAGCCCGAGACGTCGACGGTGATCAGCTTCTTGCTCTTGGCCCGCATCGCGGCCGAGCCGAAGCCCGCGCGGTCGGCGGCGCCCGGCGCCAGGTTCTGGATCAGCACGTCGGCCTGGCCGATCAGGCGCTGCAGCAGCGCGGAGTCCTCGGCCTTCTTGAAGTCGAGCGTTACCGACTGTTTGCCGCGGTTCAGCCAGACGAAATAGCTGCTGAGCCCGTGCACGTAGCTGTCGTAGCCGCGCGCGAAATCGCCCTCGGGCCGCTCGATCTTGATCACCCGTGCGCCGGCATCCGCCAGGCGAGCCGAGCAATACGGAGCGGCCACCGCCTGCTCGACGCTCACCACCAACAGGCCGTCCAACGCTCCGGGCATTTTCGCTCCTCGTATTCCTCCCTGCGCGCAGCGCGGGGAGGTGTTCGCGTCATACGCGGGCGGAGGGGTCAAGGGCCACAATGATTTTGTTGCCCATGACCCCTCCGCCCCTGCGGGCACCTCCCCATGCTTCGCATAGGGAGAAGAGCCGACTACGATGGGACAACAACGAGCGTGAGGGATGAAATGCCGGGACCGCTGGCGGGCGTGAAGGTGATCGATCTGACGGCCGTGCTGCTGGGGCCGTTCGCCACGCAGCATCTCGCCGACATGGGCGCTGACGTGATCAAGGTCGAGCCGCCGGAGGGCGACCTGCTGCGCCTGTCGGGTGGCTCGATGGGCCGCGACAAGAGCATGGGCCCGATCTACATGGCGGCGAATCGGAACAAGCGCTCGCTCTGCCTCGACCTCAAGAAGCCGAAGGCGGTCGAGATCCTGAAGGGCCTGATCAAGGGCGCCGATCTCTTCATCCATAACAGCCGGCCGGCGGCGATCGAGCGGCTGGGTCTCGGTTACGAGGATCTGAAGAAGGTCAACCCGTCGATCATCTACGCCTACTCGCTGGGCTATGCGCGCAAGGGTCCGTATGGCCACAAGCCCGCGTTCGACGACCTGGTGCAGGGCGTGTCGGGCGCGGCGTCGCTGCAGAGCCGGGTCGACGGCGAGGCGCCGAAGTTCATGCCGAGCCTGATCGCCGACAAGACGACCGGGCTCCATCTCTGCATTGCCGTGCTGGGCGCGCTCTACCATCGCAAGTGCACCGGCGAGGGCCAGATGATCGAGGTGCCGATGCTGGAGACGCTCGCCTCGTTCTGGCTGACCGAGCATCTGTTCGGCGAGAC
>DASXQC010000227.1:0-3799 GCA_036493235.1 Reyranella sp. | reverse complement strand
TTGCCGGTCGCGACCGCCATTGCGCCCATCCAGCACGGGATCATGATCGGGAAGTTGAACGGCGTGATGCCGGCGACCACGCCGAGCGGCTGGCGGATCGACCAGGTGTCCATCTCGGTGGCGACCTGCTCGGTGAAGTCGCCCTTCATGTGATGGGCGATCGAGCAGGCGAACTCGACGACCTCGAGGCCGCGCCCGACCTCGCCCTTGGCGTCGTCGAAGGTCTTGCCGTGCTCGAGGGAGAGATGGCGCGCCAGGTCGTCGGTGTGCTTCTCGATCAGGTTCTTGAGGTTGAACATGACGCGCTGGCGGCGCATCGGCGGCATCGCGCCCCAGGCGACCTGCGCCTTCTTCGCGACCTGCACGGCGGCATCGACCTCCTCGACCGAGGCGAAGGCGACCTTGGCGGTGACCTCGCCGGTCGCGGGGTTGGTGATGTCGCCGCTGCGGCCGCTAGTGCCGGCGACCGGCTTGTTGTCGATATAGTGCCCGATGCTCGCGACCATGATTTCCTCCGATTGGCCGGCGTTTTAGCATCGTCGCGGCAGTGTCGGAAGGATCAGCCCGGCCGACGTTTCAGCATGACACCCAGAAGTGAAAGTATGGCCGCCGCTCAGGGGATGGCCGTCATTCCCTTCACGGGAACGCCCGAAGCGCCGGGGCGTCGCGTGGCGAGCAGGCGCTGCGCCTCCTCTGGCCGACCGGCGTCGAGATAGGCCTTCAGCAGGGTGAATTCGATCAGGTCGTGCTGCGCGCGGCTGCCGCCGATGCGCTCATTTTGCCCGGCGAGCGGGGCGAACGCGTCGATCGTCCCGGCAAAATCGCCGCGTTCAAAAGCGGACAGTCCGCGCGCCAGCGACGGCAGATAGGAGCCGGACGGGTAACGTCCTTCGCGCGCCATCGCCTCCATCCGGCTGATGCGGGCTTCGAGGGCCGCGTCATCGCCCATTACGGCCATCGCCAGGATGACGTGCAGGTCGTAGAGCCCATTGCCCGGCTGCGGCAGTGCGTCCTTTGCGTAGGCATGGGTCGCGCGCCAGGCCGCGGCGTCGCGCGGATGGCCGGCGAGCTCGGACCGCCACAGGAAAGCGGCGCCATCCGATATGCGCTGCTGCGGTCCACCGCTGTGCCGGTCGAGCATGATCGCGTCCCGATAGCGCTGGAGGGCGTCGTCCCAGCGGCCACCCAGCAGTTCGATCAGCGTGAAATGCCAGCTCAGGTGGCCGTGGAAGAAGCCGTCGCGCGGATAGGTCGGCAGCCAGGCGGACAGGTAGGCGCGGGCCGTGTCCGGCTCGCCGCTCTCGTAGCAGACATGGGCGAAGCCGTGCGCGCCGTGGGCATTGTCGGATCTCATCGCCACGGCCCGGTCGATCTTCGGCCGGGCCGTGGCGAGCTGTCCGTCCTCGGACAGCGCCATGGCATGGTGCGCGAGGAACCAGGGATCGTCGCCGTACTTCGGGGCGAGGCTGTCCAGCAGCACCGCGATCGCGTGCTTCTGCCCGAGGCGGCCGGAGGCGCCGATCAGCCCGTTGGGATTGGCGGCCGTGGACAGGACGACGGCGTCGCGCGGCCAGGTCGCCAGATGCTCGTGCAGGGCAGCGATCGCGGCGTCGGTCTTGCCCGCGAATACCAGCTCCAGGAACGCGATGTGACTGGCCTCGCGCGCCGGCAAGCCGGCGGCGACTTTGCTGGCTGACGCCAACGCGGCCCGCGCGGCAGCCACGTTGCCCTCCCGCAGCAGGACCTGCGCCTTGCCGGCATGGGCGAGGGCGAAACCTTCATCGGCGGCAAGCGCGCGGTCGTAGGCTTCGATCGCGCCCGGATAGAAGGTCAGCGACCGGTCGCAGCCCTGGACGTAGGCATCCCGCGCGGCGGCGGAAGTCGTGGACAAAGGCAGGTCATATCCGTCTATGAGCATGGTAAGACTCTACCGCCTTACTGCCGAGGGGACAGCCATGAAGACACATGTGCGTTGCGGGACCCTGTTCAGCGCCGATGGCCCGGAGGGCAAAGCCGGGCAGACCCTGGTGCATGACGAGCACGGCGTCCTGGAGTTCGTCGGTCCGACGGAGCAGGCGCCCAAGGTCGCCCCCGGGGAGCCGGTGCTGGACTATTCCCGGCAGTTCGTCATGCCGGGCCTGATCGACGTCCACACCCATCTCGCCTACGGCAATGCCAAGAGCGAGGAGGATATCGACCTCTACAGCCCGCTCGAGTTCCGCGCGCTGCGCGGCCTGTTCTTCGCCCAGAAGATGCTGGCCGCCGGCTACACCGCGCTGTGCTCGCCGGGCGATGCCGGCCAGGTCAGCCTGTCGATTCGCAACGCCATCCGTGCCGGCCTGTTCGACGGGCCGCGCGTCACTGCGGCGGGGCCCTACATCACGGCGCGCCAGAGCCTGACCGACTGGTATCCGAGCTGGATCGGCGTGCCGTCCACGTCGGTCGGCCGGTTGGTCAAGAGCCGGGACGAGGCGATCGAGGAGATCCGCGTCCAGGCCAAGAACGGTGTCGACTGCGTGAAGATCGCGCTCGACGGCATCCAGCGCCGCCCCGACGGCTCGTTGATCGCCGCGTTCACCGAGGAGGAGACCGCGGTCATGGTGCGCGAGATCCAGCGCCTCGGCCGCAAGGCGGTGGTCCACGCGATCGGCCGCGAGGCCACGCTTTACGCCGCGCGCGCCGGCGTCGACCTGATCTTCCACGCCTACGACCTCGACGACGAATGCATCGACGCGATGCTCAAGAGCGGCTCGGCGATCGCGCCCACGCTTACCTTCCATCGCAACACCATGGATTTCACCCAGCCGCACGAGCCGGCCGCCGTGAAGGGCCGCGTCGAGTACGAGCACCGCACGTACGAGCGCTCTTGCCGCAACCTCGCCAGGGCCCACAAGGCCGGCGTGCCGATGATGGCCGGCACCGATTCGGGCTTTGCGGTCACGCCCTACGGCGAATGGCACGCGCGCGAGCTCGAGATCTTCGTGGACGACCTCGGCTTCACCCCGGCCGAGGCGCTCATCGCCGCGACCCGGACCAACGCGGGCTTCCTCGCCGACAGCGAGCGAGTCGGCCGGCTCGAGCCCGGCCGCTGCGCCGATTTCATCGCGATCGACGGCTCGCCGCTCGAGAACATCTCGATCCTGCTCGACAAGAGCCGAATCCATGCGGTGCACCTCGGCGGCAAGCGCATGGCGCTGCCCGCGCGCGACTACGATCCGCGCGAAGTCACCGACGCGTCACTCACCAACTGGAGCGACGTCTATACCCAGGAGCGTGTCGCCGAACTGCGCCGCGACAAGCCATTGCGCCGGGCCGCCGAGTAGCGTCTTTGCTGGGAGCGCGGCACTCCAGTGCCGCTCTTCTCATCCGGTCCGGAAGACTTGAGCGCCACTGGAGTGGCGCGCTCCCTGCAAAGAATCAGGCCTTGCGTTGAATGGCGATGATGGCGCGGCGGTGCGTGCCTTCGCCGACCTTCTTGTCCTCGTCGTGCGCCTCGACCTTGAAGCGGAGCTTGCGGCCGTCGACCTCGAGCAGCTCGGCGCGCACCGTCACCTTCTTGCCCTTGGGCGTGGCACCGAAGTGCTTCACATTCACCTCGAAGCCCACGGTGGTGTGGCCTTCGGGGAGATGCGACTGGACGGCCTGGATGCCGGCGCGTTCCATCAGGCCGATCATCGAAGGGGTCGACAGCACGCCGTCGCCGCCCATGTGCGTGACCACCAGCTTGTCGTCGACGGTCGTGACGATCTCTGCCTTGAGCCCTGGGGCCAGGTCGGTCGTTGCCATGTGTCTTTCTCCC
>DASXQC010000226.1:0-4638 GCA_036493235.1 Reyranella sp. | reverse complement strand
GGTATTCGTAGTAGGTGGTCTGGAAGCACGAGCAGTTGATGGTCGTGCCGTTGTAGGGCTTGCCGCCACTCTGGGCGTGGACGGCGGGGGCGGCCAGCGCCAAGGCGCCGCCCAGGACTGTACGACGACGAAGGGTGCTCATCTGCTTCCTCCCAGAAGCTTGGCTCTTTATTATGTCTGACATATCGTCCGGCGACTTCCCGTCCATGTCAACGCCTCGCACCCTCCATCGTATCGATGGCGCCCAGCGCATCGCCGCCGAGATAGGCGCGGCGATCGTGGCCGGCCGCTATGCGCCCGACACGCTGGTGCCGGGCGAGATCGAGCTCGGCCGCCGCTATCGTGCCTCGCGCACGGTCGTGCGGGAAGCGCTGAAGCTGCTCTCGGCCAAAGGCCTGATCGCCTCGCGCAAGCGCAGCGGCACGCGGGCGCGGCCACGCGAGGCGTGGAACATGCTGGACGCCGACGTTCTCGCCTGGCGGCTGCGCGACGGGAAGGCCGAGCCCAAGTTCGTGTCGGACCTGCTGCATGTGCGCGCGATCGTCGAGCCTGCGGCGGCGGCGATGGCGGCGCGCAGCCATACCAAGAAGAGCCTCGAGCCGATCGAGGAAGCGTTCGCCGAAATGGAGCGCACAGCGCACGATCGCATCGCCTTCGCCGATCCGGACCGTCGCTTTCACAAGGCCATCCTGGTGGCGACCGGCAACGACTTCATGGTCGCCTTCGCCGCCTTGACCGAGACGGCGCTCGGCGCCTTCGTGCGCATCGCCTCGCGCCATCGCGGGGCGCCGGGACCGTCGGTGCCGTTGCACCGCGCCGTGCTCGACGCGATCCGCCGGCGCGATGCCGAAGGGGCGCAGGCGGCGATGACGGCGCTGCTCGACCGCACGGCGCGTAATGTCGAGCGCAATGTCCGGCCGCGTATCCGGCGGAAGCGACGCTGAAGGCGAGGGCTCAACCCTGGTCGACTTTGAACCCGGCCTTCTGCAGATCTTGAATGGCTTCGGCTTGCGCCTGCTTCATGGCGTCGGCCGCGCCTTGCTGCTTCGTGGCCACACGCTCGATCGCCTTGTTGATTTTGTCGCCGACCTGGGGGAACACCGGCACAGTGCGGTACTTCATGTAGCCGGTCTTGCCGCCGAGTTGCAGCACCTCGAGGTAGAGCGCCGCGACGTCCTGGTCGTTGAGCGTAAGCACCTGTTTGAACTCGGGGCTCTGGATGATCGACAGCCGGCAGACGCCGGGATAGCCGTGGTTCTTCACGACCGTGGCGATGGTGTTCTTGGCGAGTGCCCACTTGATGAACTCCCACGCCGCCTCCTTCTTCTTGGAGCCTGCCGGGATGCCAAGCGCGTGGCTGTTGGAGCCGGGGAAGTTGCCCTTGGGCCCCGTCGGCATCAGGCCGTAGCGGACGGTCTTCGACACCTTGCTTTCGGGGTCCTTGGCGAGCGGCACCAGCCAGGCGGTGTCTTGCGTGCGGATGTTGGCGCGGCCCGACATCTGCGAGCGCATCGACTGGTCGTCGGTGTAGGAGAGGATGCCGTCGGGCCCGTACTTCATGAGCAGGTTGGCGTACCATTCTGCTGACTGCGCGGCCTGCGGCGTGTTGAGCGTCGGGGTGAGATTCTCCGGCGGCGCCTTGAACACGCTGCCGCCCATACCCATCAGGTAGGGCATCCAGTTCCAGTGGTGCAGCTTGTCGGCCGTGAAGGCCGCCACTCCGTCCTTGTTGTGGATCTCATCACACACCTTGATAAGATCGTCGAAGGTCTGCGGCATCTTGAGCCCCGCCTTCTCGATGAGGTCGAAGCGTGCCGCTCCCAGCAACATGGCGCCGGCGAGCCAGGCATAGCCGAAGGTCTCGCCCTTGGCGTTCTGCATTGCCGACTGCGGGCCGCCGACGAAATCCTCCGGTGCCCATTCCGCCGGAGTGTACTTCTTGTCCTTGGTGAAGGTGTCGAGGTTGGTGAACCAGCCGGCGCCGATCCAGCGGCCCGAGTAGATGAACGTGACATTGCAGACGTCGATCGCCGAACCCTTGGTCGAGAGTTCCAGGTCGGTGCGCTGGTTGTAGACGGGGAAGGCCTGCATGGTGAAGTTCACCTTGATGCCGGTCTTCTCCTGGAACTCAGGGAAGTAGTTGCGCAGGTATTCGAAGTAAGTCGTCTGGAAACAGGAGCAGTTGAGCGTCGTGCCGGCATAGGGCTTGCCGCCTTGCGCATGAACGGCGGGCGCAGCCAGCGCCAACGCGCCTCCCAATATGATGCGGCGTCTGATCTGGCTCATCTTGGGCTTCCTCCCAGAAGCTTCCTGATCGGCTATAGTGACGGCAACGCTGGAGGAAATGCAATGAAGGCTGCCGTTCTGTTCAAGACCAACGAGCCGTTGCAGGTGGTGGAGTGCGAGCTCGATCCGCCCAAGGCGAACGAGGTGCGGGTCAAGATGAAGGCCGCGGGCGTCTGCCAGAGCGACTGGCACATCCTGAACGGCGACTGGCCCTCGCCGCTGCCGATCGTGCCGGGCCATGAGGCCGCCGGCGAGATCGCCGAGGTCGGACCGGGCGTCACCACGGTCAAGCCGGGCGATCACGTGATCTTCTCCTTCCGCCCGCACTGTGGCCGCTGCCAGTACTGCACGGCCGGCCGTACCGTCCTCTGCATTGGCCGCAACGCGCTGCCGCCGGGCACAATGTTCGACGGCACGATGCGCCTGAAGCACAAGGGCCAGGGCATCGCCCAGATGGCGCGCATCGGCACCTTTGCCGAGGAGGTCGTGGTGCCCGAAGAGATGGTGGTGCCGATCCGCAAGGACATGCCATGGCCGCAGGCGGCGCTGGTCGGCTGCTGCGTGGCGACCGGCGTCGGCGCCGTGACGCGCCATGCCAAGATCGAAGCCGGCTCGACCGTGCTGGTGATCGGCTGCGGCGGTGTCGGCCTCAACGCCGTCCAGGGCGCGATGCTGTCGGGCGCGCGCACCATCATCGCGGCCGACATCCGCGACAACAAGCTGGAGATGGCCAGGACCTTCGGCGCCACCCACACGATCAACACCGCGACCGACAACGATCCGGTCAAGAAGGTGAAGGAAATCACCGGCCTCGGTGTCGATTACGCCTTTGACGCCGTCTCGGTCGAGGGCACGCAGGCGCTGGCCTTCAACGCACTGGCGCCGGGCGGCCATGCGGTGGCGGTCGGCATCTCGGCGACGACAGTGAAGGCGCAATACTCGCCGTTCCAGATGGTGTTCACCGAGAAGACGGTGAGCGGCACGTATTACGGCTCGGTGCGGCCCAACATCGATTTCCCGGTGCTGGTCGACCACTATATGAACAAGAAGCTCAACATTGACGGCCTGATCAGCCGTACCTACAAGCTTCAGGACATAAACGAGGGCTTCAAGCGCATGATGGCCGGCGAGGTCGCACGCGGAGTCGTCGTCTTCGACTGAGGGACCTTCCGGCGATGAGTCTGCGATAACCACACGTTCGATCGTACCGCCCGTCGCGTGACGGGCGGGTTGTGTGCGTTCTCGCTGCCGGAGCCCGTCTTGTCCCATCCTCTTCTCAATGCGCCCATCGGGCGGAGCCTGTTCAGGCTGGCCGGTCCCACGACTGCGGTCATGGCGGTGCAGGTCCTGGTCGCCGTGTCCGAAGCGTGGGTCGTGGCGCAGGTCGGCATCGATGCGCTGGCTGCGATTGCGTTGGTCATCCCCTTCATCACCTTGATGATGAACATGGCCAACGGTGGCATGGGCGGCGGCGTCGCCTCGGCACTTGCGCGCGCGCTCGGCGGCGGTAGGGCAGAGGATGCGAAGGCACTCTTGCTGCACGCGCTGGTGCTGGCGGCGGCAATGGCGCTGCTGTTCGGCGTGTTCGCCTGGATGGCGCTGCCGACGATCTTCCGATGGCTGGGCGGGACCGGCGACGTGCTGCACCAGGCCCTCGCCTTCAGCCACGTCTGGTTCAGCGGCGCGATCCTGCTGTGGATCCAGCCCTTCCTCTCGGCGCTGCTGCGCGGCGCCGGCAACGCCGCCACGCCGAGCCGCATCGGCGTGGTGATGTCGCTGGTCTATATCCCGCTGCTGGGCGTGCTGACACTCGGCATCGGCAGCTGGTCCGGCCTCGGCCTCGTCGGCGGTGCGGTCGCGCCGCTGGTCACCGGCGCTGTCTCGGCGGTGCTGCTGGCCCACGGCATCGCCCGCGGGCGACTCGGCTTCGTGCCGCGGTTTACAGGCGTGCGGCTCCAGCCGCGCCTGTTCGCAGAGATCCTGCGGGTCGGCGCGATGGGCTCCGTCACCACCGTCACCGCGACGGTGACGGCGATGGTGGTCACCGGTTTGGTCGGCCGCTTCGGTACTGCAGCACTGGCCGGCTACAGCATCGGCATGCGGCTGGAGTTCATGGTGGCGCCGCTCGCCTTTGGCATCGGCACGGGCGCCACGACCCTGGTCGGCATCGCGGCCGGCGCCCACGACTGGCGGCGCGCCGTGCGGGTCGCGTGGGTCGCCGGCATGACGGCCTCCGTGCTTATCGGCGTGATCGGCTGGACGATCGCGCTGATGTCGGAGACCTGGTCGCGCCTGTTCGCCACGCAGCCCGACGTGATCGCCGCCAGTATCGCCTGTATCGTTCGCGTCGCA
>DASXQC010000225.1:0-25548 GCA_036493235.1 Reyranella sp. | reverse complement strand
AACCTGATCGTCACCACCAGCCATCCCGGCACCTGGACGCGCGACGTTTTCGTCTATGTGCCGGCGGGCTACGCGCCCGGCACCGAGGTGCCGTTCCTGGTCTATGGCGACGGGCCGTCGAATGCGTGGAAGGATCTCGCGACCACGCTCGACAACCTGATCCAGCAGAAGCGCGTGCCGCCGTTGGTCGCGATCGGCATCGGCGCCGGCGGCCAGGACGCGCAGGGCGCTCAGCGCGGCAAGGAATACGACGCGGTGTCGGGTGTCTATGCGCAGTTCGTCGAGCGCGAGGTGTTGCCGCTGGTCGAGAAGAGCGCCAACGTGAAGCTCACGAAGAACCCCGAAGGCCGCGCCACCATGGGCCTGAGCTCGAGCGGTGCGGCGGCCTTCACCATGGCGTGGTTCTATCCCGACCTCTATCGCCGCGTGCTGGCCTATTCGCCGACCATGGTGAACCAGCAATGGCCATACGATCCGTCGCTGCGCGGCGGCGCGTGGGAGTATCACAGCCACTGGGCGGGAGAGGTGGCGGGCAAGGCCGGTCCGAACCTGAACGTTAAGCTCGGCGTCGTCTCGCCTTCATCCGAACCGCCGGGCACGCCGCTGATCCCGAGCAGCCCGGCCAAGCCGATCCGCTTCTGGTTCGAGGCCGGCGACCAGGACCTGTTCTATCCCAACCCGTCCAATCCCGACGGCATGCACGACTGGACGCTCGCCTCGGCGCGCATGGCCGAGGTGCTGGCTGCGAAGGGCTACCACTACCAGTTCCTGTTCGCGAAGAACGCCAAGCACGTCGACCGCCCGACGGTGGCGCAGACATTGCCCCATGCGCTCGAGTGGCTGTGGAAGGGGTATCCCTGACCACCGCATTAACCTCGAAGTCCCGCTCGTGCTATTGGTCTGCTGTTCGCTTCCATTCAGTCTGGGCGGAACATCCATGGCAAGCGTTGCTCGAGTCGACCTGCCGCAACGTTCGATGCTCAAGCCGCTCTACGCCAAGGCGGGCTTCGCTGACGCATTCGCGATCGATCTGCCGAGCAATGCGACGGGCGACGCCGAGCGCCTCGCCGCCCATGTGCTCATGGGTCAGCCGCGGTGGGTTGGCTGGCTGATAGCTCTACGGGACACTTTGGTTGCGGGGTTTGGTCTCAAGACATCGTCTGCGTTGCGCGATGACGGTGTTGCGACCGACAGGATCGATTTCTTTCGGGTCTACGATCGGCGTCGTCATGAGATTATTCTTGGCGAGGACGATCGCCATCTCGACTTCCGTTTGTCCGTTTTGGTTGAAGAGTCCGCTTTGTGCCGCCGACTTGTCGCCACAACGGTCGTGACCTTCAATCATTGGGGAGGGCGGGCCTATATCGCGGGAATTGCGCCTTTCCATCGCCTGATCGTGAAGTCGTCTTTGCGTCGAGCCGAGCGATCGGGCTGGCCACCTGAGCAGTGAGGCGGAACTATCACTCGACGCAACAGCTCTTGCTGCTCGCGGCGGGCGGTACGTCGAGCGCGGGATTCTCGTTGAAGAAACCCGCCGGGTGAAGGGCGAAGCCGGAGGTGGTCACGGGCTGGACCGGGAAGTCCTCCGGTCGCGGGATGTGGTGCAGGCCGAAGCTGTGCCAGACCACGATGTCGGTATCGACCAAAGGCCGGTCGGCCGCGGTCCAGGCGGGCAGGCCGTCACCGCCGGAGCTCTGGTTGGGATAGCGGCCAGCGGCATGAAGCTCGTCGGGATGATAGGCGGTCACCCAGAGCTGGCGGCTCATGAAGGCGGCGCGCTTGGCCACGCTCGACTGCGGGCTGGAGAACATCGGTACCGGGCTGAGCGGCAGCAGCTTATAGGCGGTCGGCTGCCCGAGGCCGTTACGGCTGTCGGCGCTCTCGATCTTCCAGAACCGTGCCGCATTGAAATCGACGTTGCGTTGCGCCGCCTGCTCGGTCGCGAGCACGGTCTCGCGGATCGTGAAGGCGTTGCCGTGCGGATTGTCCGGCCCGACGGGCAGCGCCACGGTGTCGACCTCGACCACCCGGTTGCGCTCGCCGTCGATCGCGACGTCGAGGCGGACGTTGAAGATGTGCTGGTGGTAGTGCGCGTAGACGCCGGGCGAGACGATCGTGCCGTAGGTGGGCTTCTCTCCCGGCTTGAGGCCCGACGTGTTCAGGATGCCGGTCGCCTTGACCTCGAAATGGATCGAGCCGTCCTGGTGGAAGTACCAGAACAGGCCGTATTCGTAGTTGCCGACCGTCGAGATCGACGACACGACCAAGCGGCGGGCGCGCCGCACGTCGACCTCGCCGGTGAACAGGTCGGTGTGCTTCCACAGGATGCCGTAGTCTTCTTCGTGCAGGCACACCGCCTTCTCGATGCAGTAGGGCTCGCCCTTGCTGTCGCTGAGCCAGGCGTCGAAGTAGCGGATCGTGCCGAGGCAGTCGCAGCCGAGCGTGAGCGAGTTGGCCAGCACGCCGATGCCGTACTCGCCGACATCGAAGGCGTTCTTGCGGTAGTGCCCGCCACCGGGATGGCCGTAGGGCACGACCATTTCGGACAGGGCCGCGCGATGCAGCACCGGCCGGACACGGCCGCCGTCCTCGTAGCCGATGGCATGCAGCACCAGGCCTTCGCGCGCATTGAAGCCGACCCGCAGGCGCCACTTCTGCCAGCGCACCTCGTTGCCCTCGACGCGGAAGCTGGGGCCGTCCGGCTGGACGATCTCCAGCGGCTTCACGTCGTCGCGGAAGACAGTGCGATAGCGGGCGGCGTAGTTGCGGCTCTGCATCGGCACCTCGGCCGCGCCGTAGTCGTCGATGCGCAGCACCTCCGCGCGATCGAGATCGACCACGGCGCACAAGCCTTCGATGGGATGGGCGTAGGGATTGTCGTTCTTCTCGGTGCGATACCAGCAAAACGTGTGGCAGAGCCGCCGGCCCGCCTCGTCCGGCAGGCCGTAGTTGCCGGCGGACCAGGGATCGACTTGGACGTTCTCGAAATCGGTGATGCCGCGCTGGGCGAGCGCCGCGCGGAACCGCGGATCGGCCCGGGCGACCTCGCCGACCAGGGTGATGTCGTCGATCAGGATGCGTGGCCGTACGCCGGGGACCGGACGCCAGTCGACGACCTTGCCGGCGCGCAGATCGACCCGCGCCTCGAACACCGCGCCGCTGGTGCGATCGAAGGCACAGACGAAGGCCTCGCGCGGAAACGACTGGCCCGGCTGGAAGCCGCGAACGACGTCCTTCGCCGGTTCGCTCAAGGTGACGGTCTCGAACATCATGCCAGCGCCGAGATCGTGTGCCGCCCGCACCGCCACCGAGGCGCGACGTATCTCGTCCGGTGTCAGCGGATCGAGCGGATGGGTGGGCGCCGGAATCGTGCGGGTCTCGGTGACGGCGTCTGGCATTCGGGTTCCTCGACGGTCGATGTCGAAGCGTAGAGCACCCGAGCCCGCGACGATACCGACTCCTCCCTCGTCCTGACCTAAGCCAAGCGGAGCGAGATGTAGTGGAGGGCCATTTTTCTACAACTTGCGGTCAATCGCTGAAAAGGGTTCCACTTCGCGCCCTCAGCCACTTCCACGCGTCTAGCCCTTGATGAAGGCGAGAAGGTCGGCATTGATGGTCGCGGGCTCGGTGAACGGCATGCCGTGCGGGAAGCCCGTGTAGGTTTTGAGCGTGCCCTTCTTCGCCAGCTTGGCCGACATCGGGCCGGCGTTGGCGTACGGCACGATCTGATCGTCGTCGCCGTGGCCCACGAACAGCGGCACGTTGATCTTCTTCAGGTCTTCAGTTTGGTCGGTCTGCGAGAAGGCGACGATGCCGTCGTAGTGCGCCTTGGCACTGCCCATCATGCCCTGGCGCCACCAATTTTGAATCAAACCCTGCGAGACTCTCGCGCCCGGCCGGTTGAATCCGTAGAACGGCCCCGACGCGACGTCGAGGTAGAATTGCGCGCGATTGGCGGCGAGTGCTGCCTGCAGGTCGTCGAACACCTTCTTCGGCAGGCCACCTGGGTTGGACGGGGTCTGCACCATCAGCGGCGGGATCGCCGAGAGGATTGCGGCCTTCGCAACCCGGCTCTCGCCGTGGCGCGCGAGATAGCGCACGACCTCGCCGCCGCCGGTCGAGTGGCCGACATGGATGGCGTCGCGCAGGTCGAGATGCTCGGTCAGCGCCGCGAGATCGTCGGCATAGTGATCGAGGTCGTGCCCATTGGGCACCTGGGCCGAGCGGCCATGGCCGCGCCGGTCATGGGCAATGACGCGGAAGCCATGCCCGAGGAAGAACATCATCTGGTTATCCCAGTCGTCGGCCGACAGCGGCCAGCCGTGGCTGAACACGATCGGCTGGCCCGAGCCCCAGTCCTTGTAGAAGATTTGGACCCCGTCCTTGGTAGTGATCGTCGGCATTGTAAGAACTCCTTTCGTAAGAAGGTGCGGAGAAGATACGCAACGAGTGGGTATGCCGGGCGATTTTCTAGAGGCCGCGGTAGACGAGCCGCGTGAAGAACGCGGGGTTGATGACGTATTGACCCCAGGTCGCATCGAACGCGGAGGTCGGCTTCGCGGCGATCACTTGATCCACCGTCAACCCCTTCGCCTTCAGCTCGGCGACATTTTTACGGATGGCCACCAGCATGTCGCGATAAGCGACGAGCTGTCTGCGGTCCGCGACGGGGCCATGGCCTGGCACGATAATTGTCGTGTCTGTCGTCATTGCGACGTTGGCGTTCGCAGCCTCGATCATCCCGTCGATTCCACCACCTTCGACGTAGTCGATGAACGGGTAATAGCCGTTCCAGAATGTGTCGCCCGTTGCCAAGATATCCGCACTCTTGAAATACACTGAGAGATCCCCATCCGTGTGGGCTGCTTTGTACGCCTTGATCAGGATCGTCTCGGTGCCGAACGCCATTGTCTTCTCTGAGTCGACCAGAACCGTCGGCCGGCCCGCTGCGGGAAGAGGTTGGAACGTGTAATTCCAGTCTTCGACCCGGACCGTTTGTGACAGGTGCTCCAGCGTCTTGCTATGCCCGATAATGGTTGCGCCTGCCTCATGCAGCCACGCATTGCCGTCGCTATGATCCCAATGCCAATGGGTATTCACGAGATACTTGGGCGATCCGCCACCAAGATCTGCGAGCGCCTTTCGGATTTTGTCCTTCGAGACGGCGATCCCGCCGTCGACAAGAAACTTGCCGTCGGGCCCGGTCAGAACCGTGATGTTTCCCCCGGAGCCCATGAGAGCGCTGACTCCGCCTCGAAGCGGAATGACTGTGATGTCAGTCTTCGCGGCCGCTTCATTGATTTTTATGACGGGACTCTCCGTCTGGGCAGCGGTCACCCTGGCGACCGAAACACACGCACCGATCATGAGAGCGGCAAGCCAAATCCTCCGTGTGCTGGTTTTCATGACAGCCTCCTACAGTTGAATCGCACCGACGTGACTGACGATGCAGTGTAGGACCGTAGGTTCATTTCGCCCTTGTCCCGACCGCTCAGATCATTTGCGAACCGGATCAATCTTGTCGTCGAGCGTGGACAAGACCGAAGAAACCGCAGCAGACCAAACGCCTGTTTACCCAGGTGAAAGCGCCGCCTAAGGTTGCTTTGTGCCGAGCGGCCCAAAGAGCTTGCCGCGCGGATCACTCGGCCGGCTTGGCCAAGACGGGTGACGAGTGCCCAAATGATCGACGAGGCGGAGATCTTCGGCCAATTGGCGCCGCTGCTGCGAGTCCGCCCGGAACTCCAGTTCATCTGCCGGTTTGGCGGCGCCCAGTGGCGATCAGCACATGGGCCGGAGCCGAAAGGCTGGGCTCCATTTCATATCGTGACCCACGGGACCTGCATGGTCGATGTCGAGAATGGCACCGACTTGCAAATCGAAGCTGGCGACGTCGTCGTCTTTCCCCAAGGAGGACGCCATACCTTGCATGGGCTCTCAAGATCCCAGACGCCATCCTCCGAGATTAGGATTCAGCGGCGGCTGTATGACGAACTGGTTATCAAGACCAATGTCGAAGGTGAACCAGACACCAAGATCATATGCGGCCGGTTTTGCTTCGAGCAGGTACATGACAATATGGTTCTCGCCGCCCTTCCTCCCATTGTCGTGCTAAGGGCGCGAGGTGCGCGCCTCAGACGCATCGTCGAAGGCATTCGCGATGAACTCGAGGAGGACGGGCTGGGCGCGGCCGCAATCGCGGCCAGTTTAGCGAGCTCGCTAATGGTAATCGTCCTGACGACCTACTTCGAAAGCACGATGGAGCGACGAGGCGTCCTAGCCCTGTTAACGCAGCGGCAAACCGCAAGGGTGTTTGCCGCAATGCTGAGCGAGCCAGTTCGCACATGGACCCTCGACCAATTGGCTGAGCAGGCGAACACTTCTCGCGCAACGCTCGTGCGTATGTTTCAAAAGGCCGTCAATGCCGCCCCTCTAACCTTTCTTGCAGATCTCCGATTGAACCTGGCTAGACACCGCATTCTGACGACAAAGACTCCGCTGGCTTTGATTGCCGAGGAGGTCGGGTATCAATCAGAATCCGCCTTCAGCCGTGCTTATAATCGCCGCTTCGGCGTTTCACCGGGTTCGGAGCGCAAAGGCGGGGAAGCCGGAGCGACGGCGAATCAGCGAAGCGACGCCAAGCCCGCCAATGTTGTGAACGTCTCCTAGACCACAACGACGAGCCAATTTCCGCGTTTGTCGACTCCGGTCTAGCTTGTCGGCCAGAGCCAGGCGGCTCCTCTGACGCCGCTGGAATCGCCGAACTTGGGCGGGAGCAGTTTCGTTGAGATCAGCTCCGGCTCGGAGAAGACGTACTGCTTCCAGAGCTCGGGCACGCGCGTGTAGAGGCGCTTCATCTTCGAGAGGCCGCCGCCCAGCACGACGGCGTGTGGGTCGATGATGTTGATCACGACCGACAGTGCCCGCGCGAGGCGGTCGCAGTAGATTTCCATCTGCTCCAGCGCCTGCTTGTCGCCGAGGTCGGCCGCGTCGGCGATCTCGGTGGCGCGCAGCGTGCGGCCGGTGCGGTGCTTGAACTGCTCCTGCAGGCGCGGGCCGCTCAGCCAGGTCTCGATGCAGCCGGTGCGGCCGCAGTAGCAGCGCAGGCCGGGGCGCTCGTCGTCGAGTGGATAGGGCAGGGGATTGTGGCCCCATTCGCCGGCGATCGCCTGCGAGCCGGTGAGCGGGCGGCCGTCGATCACCACGCCGCCGCCCACTCCCGTTCCGAGGATCACGCCGAACACGATGCCGCAGCCAGCGGCCGCGCCGTCCGACGCCTCGGAGACGGCGAAGCAATTGGCGTCGTTCTCCAGCCGCATCGGCCGGCCGAGCTTGCGCTCGAGATCCTTGTTCAGCGGATGGCCGTTCAGCCGTGTGGAGTTGGCGTTCTTGATCAGCCCGGTCGCCGGCGAGATCGCGCCGGGATGCGCGATGCCGACCGTGCATTTGGTCCCGACCTGCTTCTCGAGCGCGAGCACCACGTCGACGATGGCCTGCACGCCGGCCTCGTAAGAACCCTCGGGTGTGTCGATGCGCAGGCGCGCTCGCTCGCTGCCCTCGGCATCGAGCACGAGGCCTTCGATTTTCGTTCCGCCGAGGTCGATGCCGATGCGCATGGCGGGCAGTCTAAGGGTATCGTTAGCGGCGGTCTTGCGTTACGCTTCGATGACAATGGATGGGCAAGGCAAGGAAGCGAGCATCGTCGGCAGCGCCGGCAAAGGACCGTGGCGCAAGCGGCCGTCGACCATCCTGTGGGTGCTGTCGCTCGGCCAGCTCATCACCTGGGGCCTGGTCTACTACACCTTCCCATTGTTTGTGGTGCCGATGGAGAAGGACCTCGGCTGGTCGCGCAACGAGATGTTCGGCGCACTGTCGAGCGGCCTGCTGGTGGCCGGCCTGTGCTCGATCCCGGTCGGCGCCTGGATCGATCGCGGCCACGGCCGATTGCTGATGACCGGCGGCTCGCTGCTCGCGGCCGTCCTGCTGTTCGCCTGGTCGCAGGTCCATTCGATCGCGATGTTCTACGTGATCTGGCTTGGCCTCGGTGCCTGCCAGGCGGTAACTCTGTACGAGCCGGCCTTCGCGGTGATCACTCGCGTCTACGGCCCGCGTTATCGCCAGGCCATCCTGGTGATGACCTTCCTCGGCGGGTTGGCCAGCACCTTCGGCATTCCCTTCACCCAGCTCCTGATCGAACGGGTCGACTGGCGGCCGGCGCTGATGGTGCTGGCGGCGATCATTCTCGGCGTGGCATTCCTGATTCACTGGCTGTTCGTGCCAGGACCGGGGGAGAAGGCGGTGCCGATTGCCGAGGCGACGAAGGCCTCATCGTCGCAAGGCAGCGTGAAGAAGCGCGGTCCGCTGGCGATGGCGGTGCGCGTGCCGGCCTTCTGGGGGCTGGTGGTGGCGTTCGCGGGCTACGGGCTCGCCTTCTCGGCGATGAGCTTCCACCTGATCCCGCTGCTGGCCGAGCGCAAGATCGAGATGGGCGTGGTGATGGCGATCATCGCCCTGATCGGGCCGATGCAGGTGGTGGGCCGCGTGCTGCTGATGGCGGCGCAGAATCGCATCAGCACCATCCAGCTCGGCGCCGGTATCTACTTTGCCTTTCCCGTCGCGATGGCGATGCTGGCGCTGGGCATCAACGACGTCTATGGGCTGATCCTGTTCGCCATCATCTACGGCGTCGCGAACGGCCTCTTGACCATCCTGCGCGGCATGGCGGTGCCGGAGTTCATCGGCCCCGAAGGCTACGGCGTCGTCTCGGGGGCGCTCACCATGCCGACCAACATCATGCGCGCCGCTGGCCCGCTGATGGGCGCCTTTGCCTGGAGCGCGTTCGGCAACTATACGCCGGTGCTGTGGGGGCTCACGGTGATCATGCTGGTGGCGGCCGCGGGCTTCGCGGCGGCGGCGGCGCTGTCCAAGCGGCAGTCGGCCTGGCCGAAAATCTAGGGCCCGCTGTCGGCGCATTGCTCGCGGCCCGTCAAGCGATGTGGGCTGTGCCTCTGGCTAGTTGCCAGACGGAGCAGGACGCCGGCCCAGGCATCCGAGGCAGCGTGGTGCTTTATCGGCATTGCACCGTCACCGAGAACTCTCGTCCGTTCGTGCCGGGATGCCCCTTGGCGTTCAGCACGCCGTCCGCCACCGAGCCGGTCAGGGTCACAGTGAAGTGGGATCCGGTGTAGGTTTGCTGCCCGATCCCGTTGTAGACGATGTTGACCGTGCCGTCCGGCGCGACCCGGCCACTGAATGTCTGCGCTTCGGTCGCACGCGGCGATGTCCACTGGCCGGAAATCGCGCCGTTACGAATGGTCATGGGCACGTGCCAGCAGCTCGGTGGAAATCCCTGAAATGCGCCACGACACCATTGCGAGCGCCAGTTTCCGTCGCACTGGCCCGCTCCGGTAGCCGCCGAGCTTGCCAACCCCTGGGGAGGTGCCTTTTTCCGATCTTCGGATCGGCCATGATCTGCTTTGGCTTTGGCCGCTTCAGCTTTGGCCGCTTCAGCCTTCTCCGCTTCAGCCTTTGCCGCTTCGGCCGCGGCGAGTCTCTGCTCCTCCTCAGCCTTTTGGCGCGCCACCTGTTCGGCTTCCGCCTTCTGGCGTAGCTCGTCTTCGATCTTGAGCCGCAGAGCGGCTTCCTCGTCGGCCTTACGGCGCGCTTCGGCCTCGGCGCGCAGGCGGTTTGCATCTTCGACAGCCGCCTGTTGTGCCCGTCGTGAGGCTTCCAGTTCCTGCTGCATCTTGTCGGCGCGGGCGGCCGTTGCGCGGTGGGCGATGGTCGGCGCCGGCGGAGCCGCGCGCTGGCCGACGAGGAACCACGCCGTCGCCGCAACGACTGCAATCGACAGCGCGATGCCGGCGATCAGCACTGGAAGACGCGTTCTTCCGGACTTCGCCGCGATCGGTTGGCGCATCACGACCGTCGCCTGGGCGGAACTGGGCTGGTCGGTCACCACGGACGGTGCGGGCGCACTCGCAAACATCGGCCGCCAGGCGGCAATCGACTGCGGCCGGTCCTTCGCCCGCACCGCAAGCCCCGCGTCGATGGCCGCGCGCGTTGCCGCAGCGATTGGCGAGCTGATCTGTGACAGCGGCGTGCAAGTGTCGTCCAGGACGCGATCTACCGCATTGGGCGGGGGCCGGCCGGTGATCGCGAAGTGCAGCGTCGCCGCCAGGCCATAGACGTCGGTCCACGGTCCTTGTGCGGCCGCTGTGAACTGCTCGATGGCGGCATAGCCCGGCGTGAACACGGCAGTCATCGCCTGGGTCCGTCCGGCGACGGCGGCGCGTGACGCTCCGAAGTCGATCAGGGTCGGTTGGCCATGCTGGTCGAGCAGGATGTTGGCGGGCTTGATGTCGCGATGGAGGAACCCGGCCTCATGGACACGCTGCAGCCCGTCGAGCAGGGGCGGAAGCAATCGCTCGAAGGCAACTCCATCCAGAGCTCCATTCCCGTTGACACGGTCCTGCACGGTTTGGCCGCCGAGCAGCTCCATGACCAGGTAGGCCGTGCCGTGGGTTTCGATGAAGTCGTGCACCAGGACGACGCCGGGTACGCGATGCAAGGCTGCCAGCGTTCGACCTTCGGCGACGAAGCGCTCACGTCCCCAAACGTAGTCTTGCGCCGCATTGGTGGATCGCGGCACGACCGTCACGCCGTCCTGCCGCACTGCCAGCGCCGCCGGCAGATATTCCTTCAGGGCAACTTCGCGACCGAGCTCGGCATCCACCGCGCGGTAGGTGATCCCGAAACCGCCACGCCCAAGGACGGCGGCAACACGATACCTTCCGACCATCTGGCCGGCTCTCAACGCGATCAGGTCGCGATCCGCATCTTCCGGACAGGTATCGGCAATCATCTCTTGCGAGGCCGCAGGCGGCTGCCAATAGCCGCCGATCGTCGTCGATGGTCTGGGACAGGGACCATCGTGGGCAAGGGGAAAACTACTCCTCGGCCGGGTTCTTTTGGTGACTAGTCGAGATCATTGGTGGTAGCAATACAACCGGCCGGCGCCGGGGACGCGCCATGGGCGTCCCCGGCAATCCGCCTATTCCGCTGCCATCCTCTTGCTCGCCTTCGGCTTGAGGTGCTGTACCTTTGGCATTACCTCTTTCGAGATCAGCTCGAGTGAATGACGCCAAGCCTGCGGGTTGTCGGCGTAGTCGAAGCCGAACACCAGCAGCTGGCCGAACCCGCCGACCTCGTCATAGATCTTCTCGATCTTCTCGATCACCGTCTTCGGCGAGCCGATGAGCCAGTTGTGCTTCGCGCAGTATTCCGGCGTCACGTCCGAATCCGGCACGCTCGGATCGTGCTTCAGGTACTCGAGGAACCCGAAGGCGCCCAGCAGCGGCAGGAAGTACTCGCGCATCATGCGGCCCATGTAGGAGCCGGCCGAGAGCTTCATCGCCTCCTCGTCGGTGTCGGCGACGAACACCTCGCGCACCATGCGCCAGTCGTTGCGGTCGGGCGTGCGACCAACCCGGGCGGCGCCGGCCTCGACCGCGTCCCAGTGGCTGCCGACATAGGCCGGGTTGAGGTTGAGGCTCATCGGCAGGAAGCCCTTCTCGCCGGCGAGCTTCAGCGTGTCGGAATTCTTGCTGAGGCCCGCGACGCCGATCGGCGGATGCGGGGTCTGAAGCGGCCGGATGTGATGGCGCAGCACGCCGAACATCTCTGGCGGCTGGCTGACGTTCCAGAACTTGCCCTTGAAGTCGAACGGCTCCTTCGAGGTCCAGAGCTTGAGGATGATTTCCAGCGCCTCGCGAGTCATGTCGCGATTGACGCCCGACATGCCGTCGACGTTGAACATCGCCCAGTCGCTCGGCAGGCCCGACGCCGCGACGCCGAAGTTGAGGCGACCGCCCGAGATATGGTCAAGCATGGCGACACGGTTCGCGAGCTCCGCCGGATGGTGATAGGGCAGCAGGAAGCCGCCCGGGCCGAGGCGGATGTTCTTGGTCTGCATCAAGGCCTGCGCGACCAGGAGGTCGGGCGATGGATGTGGCTCCCACGGCGCCGTGTGATGCTCGCCGATCCAGCATTCGGAGAAGCCCAGATCGTCGAGCCAGCGGATGACTTGCAGGTCCCAGTCATGCCCGGCCTTCAGCGGCCTCTCGGGCGGGTGCGATGGCATCGTGAAATATCCGAACTGCATCGTTTCCTCCTGGGTTATCGGTCAAAGTCGACTACCATCGGCCGGACGGCGCAAGGGAGATCGATGCATGTCTCGCAGGGCGGTGTTCGTTTGCTGCGACGGGTTGGGACGCAACTGGATCACGCCGGAGCGGACTCCGGTGTTCGCGGCGCTGCGGGACAAGAGCCTGTGGTGCGACGACCACAGCGCCGTGTTCCCGTCGGTCACGCGCGCCTCGGCCGCATCGGTGACGACCGGCTGCCATCCGGCGCGCCACGGCCTGCACGGCAATCGCATGGGTCTGTTCGAAGGCGGCAAGATCATCGTGCGCGACGTCGGTGCGCCGGATTTCCGCGAGCACATGCGGCGCGCCACTGGGCGGACGCTGCTGGTGCCGGCGCTGTCGGAGCGCGTGGCGAACGACGGCGGCTTCATCGCCTTCTCGAACGTCTCGCCGGGCGCCGCGTTCTTCCTCGATCCCGACGCGCACGGCTATGTCTATCACCGTAGCGGCAGCCACGCGCCGGGCGGCCAACTGCTCGACGCGATGCCGGTGACGCACGACGCCGCCGGCGACTGGGCGATGACCGAGCGCTTCTGCGCCGAGGTGCTGCGCGAGCACAAGCCGGCCGTCGCTCTGATGTGGATCTGCGATCCCGACCACACGCTGCATGGCGTGCCGCTAGGCTCGCCGGCGCATGCCGAGGCGCTGGCCGGCGCCGAGCGCTGCGTCGCCGAGGTCGTGCGCACCGTCGAGCGGCTGCGCGGCGAGGGCGAAGAGATCCTGCTGATGGTCGGATCGGACCACGGACAGGAGACGATCGGCGCGTCGGTGAGCCTCGAGGAGTGGCTCGCCGGGCGCGGCCTGTGGCGGCAGCTCGAGGCCGGCGACATCGCAGTGGCCGGGCAGGGGACGGCGGCGCTGCTCTACGCGACCGACCGCGGCCGCACCGCGCTGCTGAGTGTTGTCGACGCAATGAGTCGCGAGCCGTGGGCCGACGGCGTGCTGGTCGGCGAGGCGCTCGCTGCGCGCGGATTTGCAGCGGACGGTGGCGTGGTGGCCGCAGTCAACATGGCGCGCCGTCCAGATACCAACCGCCACGGTGTTCCCGGCAAGCGCTGGGTGGTGTCCGAAGGCAAGCCGGTGCCGGTCGGCAGCGGCCAGCACGGTGGCTGGGGCCCCGACGAGACGCGGCCGTTCCTGATGGTGAATGACGGCCGTACGGTCGGCGTGCGCAACGAGCCGAGCAGCCTGGTCGACATCGCGCCGACCCTCGTCGACTTCCTCGGCCTTCCGACCGAAGGCTTCGACGGCAAATCGCGGCTAAGCCGGATGTAGCGCCAGCATTGCCTGCGTCGCGCGCTCGGCGCGGCCTTTGATCTCGTCGGTGGCCGGTGGCTCGGAGACGGCGAGCAGCAGCCACGTCATCAGGTCGCCGATCAGCAGGCCGAAGAACTCCTGACCCAGCCGCTCGGGCTCGCCCGCGCCGACGAAGCCCGCCGCCTGGCCACGGCGCACGATCTCGACCAGCGCGCGACGGTTGGGCTGGCGGCCGCTGACGTCGATGATCTCGCCCAGCTCGGTGTTGCCGGGCGCCTCGGCGATCGCCAGCCGGTACATCGCCAGCACGTAGGGATTGGTCAGCGTCGTGAGCGCGGCGACGCCGTAGGCGGTCAACGCCGCGGCCAGCGCATGGCGGTCGCCGATCTCGGCCGGCGTCAGCGGCGCCTGCATCTCGGTGGACGAGGTGGCGATCAGCGCCTCGAGGATGCCGCGTTTGCTGCCGAACTCGGCATAGAGCTCGCGCTTGGAGACGCGGGCGCGGGTCGCGATCTCCAGCGTACTGGCGCGGGCGTAGCCCTTCTCCATCAGCACGCCGACCGCCGCGATCAGGATGGCGCGGCGGCGCGCCGGCAAGAGGTCGAGGGGCGAAGGGTGCTTGGCGGCGGGGAGGGGGGACTTCTTGCGGACGGCAGGCATTTGATCTGTTGACTCTGGTACCTGCAAGTACCAATACTTACCCAGGAGGTACCTGATAGTACCAAACTATGACGGAGGACACCATGGGTGTCGTAACTTCCAAGACACAATTGGCCGGCAAGCATAACACCATCACCGAGGAAGGCTTCCACCGCTCCTGGTATCCGGTGTGCCTGGCGAGCGACCTCGCGGCGGGCAACGTGACCGGCCGCAATTTCCTCGGCACCCGCGTCGTCGCCTGGCGCGATGCCGACGGCAAGCCGGTGGTGCAGGGCGCCTGGTGCCCGCATCTCGGCGCCGATCTCTCGGTCGGGCAGGTGGTCGATGGCCGCCTGCGCTGCGCCTATCATCACTGGTCGTTCGACGGTGCGGGCGCCTGCGCCCACATTCCGGCCGGCGACAAGATCCCCTCGGCTGCCCGCATTTTCACCTATCCGGCCGAGGAGAAGTGGGGCCTGGTCTGGGCGTTCAACGGCGAGAGCCCCGACTTCGACCTGCCGCGCATCCCGGACGCCGAGCCCGACGCGATCGAGCACATGGCCTACGAGCGCGGCGAGCGGCCGTGGGAGACCTGGGTCGCAGTGTCCAACGGCGTCGACTTCCAGCACCTGCGCACCCTGCACGGCCTGCCGGCGGCGTCGATGCCGGATGAGCTCGAGGTAGATGCCGGCGGCATCGGGTTCCGGGTCGAGAGCCCGTATCACCTGCAGGCAGGCCGCATCACAGGCACCAACACCTTCGCCCAGCACCTGCGTTTCGGCGGCCAGGAAATGTTCCAGCTCTTCACCGGCGCGCCCACCGAGCCCGGTCATTCCAACGGCTTCTTCGTCGTCGGCGTGCCGAAGGGCCAGGGCGCGCGGCTGCCCGAGGTGAAGACCATGGTCGACCGGTTGAACGCCGAGGACGCACCGGTGCTCAACACCATCCGCTTCCGCCGCGGCCTGCTGACCGCCTCGGATCGCCATCTCGCGCGCTACTTCAAGTACGTCGACGAGTTCCCGTGCTTCGTGCCGGCAGGCTGAGTGGTGGCGTTGACTCCCTGCGAAGGAGGCACACATAATGGACCCGTGTATAAGACAGGGGTAAAAGAACCATGCGATCGCCCCCGTACGATACATCGGCCCGGAAGCGGACAGTCAGCGTCACGCTGAACGAGGACTTGTACGCGAAGGCCAAGGCCGAAGGCATAAACGCATCGCAGGTTGCCGAAGCAGCTCTGGCAGATGCGCTTGCCCTTCGACTGGCCGAGAAGGTCCGATCGGAAATCGAGCAGGACATGGCGGCCTACAACGCATACGTCGAAAAGCACGGATCGCCGGCGGAGATGCTGCGGGACCACCTCGCTGATCGAGACGATGCAGCTTGAGGTTTTTCCCAATCCGCTTGTCCGTGCCCGGCGCGTTTATCCCTACGTCGTCGTCCTGCAGGCCGATATCGCTGCGACGGGGCACGATCGTGTCATCGCATTCCTGGTTGCCCGACGGCAGATCGGCCCGGTTACTGGAACGCTGATGCCCATTGTGGAGATCGGCGGACAGGAGTTCGTCGTTCTGATGCCGTCCATCACCAACGTTCCGGGCACGGAACTGCGTCGAGCGGTCGGCGATCTCACCGCCTATCGCAGCCAGATCGTCAACGCGCTCGATTGGATGTTTCTCGGGATTTGAGCGCCGGCGAGGGCTGTCCACGAAAAAGCCGCCCGGATGGGCGGCTCTAAAGATCCCTCGCTAAAGCGCGGAGGTTACTCCGCGCGGTTCGGGATGACACGCCTGCGGCGTGTCACTTCATCTTCGATTCCTTGAACACGACGTGCTTGCGCGCGACCGGGTCGTACTTCTTCAGCTCGAGCTTCTCGGTCTTGGTGCGCGGGTTCTTCTTGGTCACGTAGAAGAAGCCGGTGTCGGCGCTGGAAACCATCTTGATCAGGATCGAGGTCGGCTTGGCCATGGTCTTATCCTCTGGAAGGCGGGCAACTTAGTCACCGGCAGCGCCCTGTCAAGCGCCAGGGCCGCGTCATCGCGGCCGCCGGGGGCTCAAATTGCCGCTATTGCTTGGCGGCCACCGGCATCGACGCCTGGTCGATCGAGCCGGTCGCCACGGCATGGGCGTACAGGGTCGGATCCTTCAGCAAGCGCGAGGCGATATCGACGTCGCTCTGCGGCGAATCCTCGCCCGGCGGGCAAATCTTGCGCAAGGCAGCGACCTCCTCGTGGCTGGGATTGCGCTCGGCATGCCAGCGCTGCAGCAGCGGCTTGGTGGCATCGACCGAAGCTGGGCCCAGCGCCGAGATGTCGGTCACTTTGGCCGTGCAGATATTCGGCATCACGCCCTGCTCGTTCCAGGTGTAGCCGGACGGGGCGATCAGGCGCGACCAGGTGAGGATCAGCTCGCCCTCGTTGGGCATGCGGATCACGGTCTGAACGGTGCCCTTGCCGTAGCTGGTCGTGCCGACCACGGCGGCGCGGCCGCGATCCTGCAGGGCGGCCGCGACGATCTCGGCGGCCGAGGCGGAGTTGCCGTTGACCAGCACAACGAGCGGCGCCTGGGCGGTGCGGCTGCTGTCGCTGCGATAGGTGCGCTGGCTGTCGGGATGGCGGCCCTGGGTCGAGAAGATCACGCCGCCGCCGATGAACGCCTCGGACACCGACACCGCCTGGTCGAGCAGGCCGCCCCGGTTGGAGCGCATGTCGAGGATGATGCCGTCCATGTCACGGCCGATGTCCTTGTGCGCCCTGTCGAGCGCCCGGCTGAGCTCGTCCGTGGTGTCGCTGTTGAAGGAGGTGAGATGGATCAGCGCGGTGTTGCCGACGCGCTCGTAGGTCACCGTGGTCGGGATGATGCGGCCGCGCCGCATCTGCAGGGCGAGCTCGCGGTCGCCGTCACGCCACACGGTCAGGGTGACCGGCTGGCCGACGCTTCCGCGCAGCTTGTGCACGACGTCGAGCAGCGTTTTGTCGATCATCGATTCGCCGTCGACCGCGACGATCTGGTCGCCCGGCTTGATGCCGGCCTTGGCCGCCGGCGCGCCATCCTGCACGGCGCGGATCAGGATCTTCTTGTCGTCGGTGCGCTCGACGGTGATGCCGATGCCGCCGCCGCCGTCGCGCTGGAAGCGGTTGTCGCGCGCCTCGTCGGGGTCGGCGTAGCGGGTGTTCTTGTCGAGCTGCTTGGTGGTGGCGACCATCGCGCCCTTGATCAGGGTGCCGCGGTCGGTCTGCTGCAGCACCGGCGAGGCGTTGATCGAAGCGGCGAACAGCTCGGCCATCATGCCGCCCCAGGCGCGGCCGTCGGACGGATCGCTGGGTGTCGGGCGCGAGACGATGTCGTGGCCGTCGCGCACCAGGGTGACCGCGCGGTCGTTCTCCTGCAGCGACAGCGTCGGATCGGCCGCGGCGAAGCCCTTGTAGGTCGCCTGCGACATCTTGCGGAAGTCGGGTTCGTTGAGATGGCGATCACCGATCGCCCGATAAGCCTGGAGGATGACCCGCTCGACGCTGACGTCGCCGGCGGTGCGGGTCTGGACGGCGGCGACATCGCCGGTCGGGTCACAGGAAGCGACCAGCGAGGCCGCGAGGAGGGTCGCTGTCGCATGCGACAGCGTTAGCTTCAAAAAGCGGACGACCGACACCTTAAGATACCCCAAGCTCATTCAGAAGGTAGCACAAGCCTCCATCGGGCAGCCAGCCAGGGGTCAGGGTGAAATGTCCAGACCGTCGGGCGATTTAGGCGCCGCGATTCGATGCGCCCAGAGGAGGGCAATCACCGCCCCCTTTATGCGCGGTAGCAAGATCAGCGCCATCACGACCGACAGCGGCAACCACAACACGGCATGGAACCACAGCGGTGGCTGGTTGCCGTAGCGCTCCAATATCAGGACGAGAGGGACAATAATATGGCCGACTGCGAAAATCGTGAAGTAAGCGGGTGCGTCATCCGCGCGATAGGGATCGAGCACCAGGCCGCAGGTCGGGCAGTGGCTGCGCATCTTGAGGAAGGCACCGAACAGCGGACCCTCGGCGCAGCGCGGGCAGCGACCGCGCCAGCCGCGGCGCATCGCAGTCCAAAGGTCGACGGGGGCGTACGCGGCGGATGACATGGCCGACAGGATGGTCGACGGCGTTAGCGGCGTCCCCGCGACCGCTTGTCCCGAGCGCCCTTGGAATGCGCGACAGGGCGACGCGCCCCGCTTCGCTCGGGAAAGCGACCCGTCTTTGCCCGTGGCGCGGCCACCCGTTCGACCCGCTCGATCAGCTCGACCAGGTCGAACAGCAGGCCGCCGGTGGTGGTGTCGGCTTCATCCAGTCTGATTCGCACCTTGTCGCCCAGGCCGAAGCTATCGCCCGTCCGTTCGCCGACCAGCATCTGGCGGCCTTCATCGTGACGGAAAAACTCCTGGCCGAGGCTTCGGATGGGAATTAGTCCGTCAGCGCCCGTACCGTCGAGCGCCACGAACAGGCCGAAGCGGGTAACCGAGGTGACCCGTCCCGGGAAAGTTGCACCGACATGGGCCGCCATATAGGCGGCGACATAGCGGTCCATGGCGCCGCGCTCGGCGGCGACGGCGCGTCGCTCGCACATCGAGAGATGCTCGCCGAACTCCTCGAACCGCGGCTTGTCTTGGTCGGGCAGGCCGCCTTCGCCCAGTCCGAAGGCCGAGATCAGGGCGCGGTGGACGAGCAGGTCGGGGTAGCGCCGGATCGGCGACGTGAAGTGGGCGTAGCGGGCCAGCGCCAGGCCGAAATGGCCGAGGTTGTTGGGGCTGTACACCGCCTGGCTCTGACTGCGCAGGATGGTCTCGTTGACCAGCCGGGCCACCGGCTTGCCCTCGATCTGGTGCAGCACGCGGTTGAGGTCGGCCGGCCGCAGCCGCTGGCCGACGGGAACCGAGATGCCGAGCGTGCCGAGGAACTCGCGCAGCGATTCGAGCTTGGCGGCGTCG
The DNA here is from genome assembly GCA_036493235.1 of Reyranella sp. GTDB lineage: Bacteria > Pseudomonadota > Alphaproteobacteria > Reyranellales > Reyranellaceae > Reyranella. The sequence continues at coordinate 6,489 of DASXQC010000225.1, read as the reverse complement.
GGCTGGTCGTGGACGCGGTAGAGGCAGGGCATGTGGCGCTGCTCCAGTGCCTGCGCCGCCGCCACATTGGCCAGTACCATGAACTCCTCGATCAGCTTATGGCTGTCGAGCCGTTCGCGCACGCCGATCTCCGCGATGCGCCCGTCGTCACCCAACTGCACCAGCCGCTCGGGCAGGTCCAGATCGAGCGCGCCACGTTTTTCTCGCGCAGCCAGGAGCACCTTGAAGGCATCGTAGAGCGGCTTGATCACCGGCTCGAGCAGGCCCGCGGTCTCCTCGTCGGGATGGCCGTCGACCGCGTTCTGCACCCGCTTGTAGGTGAGCCGCGCGGCAGAGCGCATCATGGCGCGGTGGAAGCGGTGCTTCTCGAGATGGCCGTCGGCGTCGATCCACATCTCCGCCACCAGGACGGGGCGATCCTCGCGCGGCACCAGGGAGCACCAGCCGTTGGAGAGTTCCTCCGGCAGCATCGGCACCACGCGGTCGGGGAAGTAGACCGAAGTGCCGCGGCGATAGGCGGCTCTATCGAGCGGCTTGTCGGGCCGCACGTACCAGGCGACGTCGGCGATCGCGACCAGCAGATGCCAGCTGCCAGGATGGTCCTTGTCGGGTTCGGCGAATACCGCGTCGTCGAAGTCGCGCGCGTCCTCGCCGTCGATCGTGACCAGCGGCACCTTGCGCAGGTCGAGCCGGTCGCCGAGCGGGGCCGCCTTCGCGTTCTCTGCCTCGCGTGCCGCGGCTTCAGGGAACTCGACCGGGATGTCGTTGGCGGCGATCGAGATCAGGCTGATCGTGCCGGGATCGGTCATCGTGCCGATCCGCTCGACCACCTTGGCGCGATGTGAGAGATGGCCGCCGGCCTCCTCGATCCAGACGATGTCGCCTGGTTTCGCGTCGTTGCGGTCGGCCGGCCGGACCTCGAACTCGCGCCGCAGCTTGCGGTCGGTCGGCGTGACGTGGCCGAGGCCGTTCCGTTCCTCGTACAGGCCGAGGATCTTCTTCGGACCGCTGCCGAGGCGGCGGATGATCTTGGCTTGGTAGGTGTTCTTGCCGCGCCGCTTCAGCGAGGCGAGCACGCGGTCGCCGACGGTGGGGGCCATCGAGCCTCGCGAGCCGTGCGGATCGATCTCGATGCGCGGCACAGGGCCGTCGGTTTCTTCGTCGTGGCGGCGCGGCACGGCCAGCAGATGGCCGTCGCCGTCGACGCGCACGATTTCCAATACAGTAATATCAGTCAGAGCTTTGGGATCCTTGAATGTCTTGGCGCGGTCGGCGGCGATGTCGCCGGCGTCCCGCAGGTCGCGCAGGAGCTGCTTCAGCTCGATGCGCTGGTCGCCCTTCAGCCCGTAGGCGCGCGCGATCTCGCGCTTGCCCACGGGTGTGGCGCTCTCCTTGATGAAAGTCAGAAGCTCGTCGCGGGTCGGAACCCGGCCTTTAGCCATCGGTTCCGGTGCGCGGCGGAGTCTCGCTCTTGGCCTTCTTGGCCGCCTTCTTCTTCGCTGCGGTCTTCTTCCTGGGTTTGGCGTCGCCCGAGTCGTTGGCGGCCGCTGGCGATGCCTTCTTGGTGCGCACCGGTCGGGCCTTCTTGCCGCCACCCTTGGCGGCACGCTCGGCGAGGAGGGACACCGCCTGCTCGACGGTGAGTTCCTCGGGCTTGAGGTCACGCGGCACGGTGGCGTTGATGCCGCCGTGCTTCACATACATGCCATAGCGGCCTTCGTAGAGCTCGATCGGCGCACTGTCGCCGGGATGCGCGCCAATCGTGCGAAGCGGCTTGGCGGCGCGGCCGCGGCCCGAGGCCTTGGCCTCCGCCAGCAGCGCGACCGCGCGGTTCATGCCGATCTCCAGCACACTCTCGTCGGCCGGGATCGACTTGTACTTGGTGGCGTGCCGGACGTAGGGCCCGAACTTGCCGACGCCGGCCAGCACCGGCTCGCCGTCCTCGGGATGCGGTCCCAACTCGCGCGGCAGGGCGAGGATGGCGAGCGCCTTCTCCAGCGTGAGCTCGTCCGGCGTCATGCCCTTCAGCAGCGAGGCACGCTTGGGCTTCTCCTTGCCCTCCGGCTCGCCGAGCTGGATGTAGAGGCCGTACGGGCCGTTGCGCAGCGTCACCTGCTTGCCGGTCACCGGGTCGATGCCCAGCACCTTCGGCTCGTTGAGGTTGGCGCCGGATGCCGCGTCCTTCTCCGGATCGACGACGGCGAGCTTCCGGGTGAACTTGCACTCGGGATAGTTCGAGCAGCCGATGAAGGCGCCGAACCGGCCGAGCTTCAGGCCCAATCGGCCGTTGCTGCAGGACGGGCAGTCGCGCGGGCTCTTGCCTCCGTTGTCGTTGGCCGGGAAGAAGTGCGGGCCCAGCTCGGCGTCGAGCTTGTCCAGAACCTCGCTGACGCGAAGGTTCTTGGTCTCGCCGACAGCGGATGAAAAGGCGCCCCAGAACTCGCGCATCACTTGGCGCCAGTCAATCTTGCCGTCGGAGACGCCGTCCAGCTCTTCCTCGAGATGGGCAGTGAAGTTGTATTCGACGTAGCGGGGGAAGTAGGTCTGCAGGAAGGCGGTCACGATACGACCGCGGTCTTCGGGAATGAAGCGCTTGCGGTCGAGCCTGACATAGTTACGCCGCTGCAGGACTTCAATGATCGAGGCGTAGGTCGAGGGCCGGCCGATGCCGAGCTCCTCCATCTTCTTCACGAGGCTCGCCTCGGAATAGCGCGGCGGCGGTTCGGTGAAATGCTGCTCCGGGATGACCTCGCGACGCTCCAGCCCTTCGCCTTCGGCGACATCGGGCAGAATGGCGGCGCTCTCTTCGTCGGCGTCGTCGTCGCGGCCCTCGTCGTAGAGCGTGAGGAAGCCGTTGAACTTCACGACCGAGCCGGTGACGCGGAGCTGCACGGTCTTGTCGGCGCTGGCAATGTCGACCGTCACCTGGTCGAGCACGGCCGATTCCATCTGGCTCGCGACGGTGCGCTTCCAGATCAGCTCGTAGAGGCCGAGCTGGTCCTTGTCGAGGTATTGTGCAACGTCCTGCGGCGTGCGGAACAGGTCGGTCGGGCGGATCGCCTCGTGCGCTTCCTGCGCGTTCTTGGCCTTCGACGTGTAGACCCGCGGCTGCGCCGGCAGGTAGTTCTTGCCGTACTTGGTCTCGATCAGTCGGCGCGTCTGGCCGACGGCCTCGGGCGCGAGCTGCACGCCGTCGGTCCGCATGTAGGTGATCAGGCCGACCGTCTCGCCGCCGATGTCGACACCCTCATAGAGGCGCTGGGCGATGCGCATCGCGGTCGCGGCGCCCAAACCGAGCTTGCGCGAAGCTTCCTGCTGCAGGGTCGAGGTGATGAAGGGCGGCGGCGGGTTGCGGCGGACCTGGCGGCGGTCGATCGCCAGCACGGCGAAGGCACGGCGCTCGATCTCGCGCTTGGCCTGCTCGGCGCGCTCCTGGGTGTCCAGATCGAATTTGTCGAGGCGGCGGCCGTCGAGATGGGTGAGGCGAGCCTTCAGCGTCTGCCTCTTGGCGGTGCCGAAGATCGCGTCGACCGTCCAGTACTCGCGGGTCTTGAAGACCTCGATCTCGGCCTCGCGCTCGCAGATCAGGCGCAGTGCCACCGACTGCACGCGGCCGGCCGAGCGACTGCCCGGCAGCTTGCGCCACAGCACGGGAGAGAGGGTGAAGCCCACCAGGTAATCGAGCGCGCGGCGGGCGAGGTAGGCGTCGATCAGCGGCTGGTCGAGGTCGCGCGGATGGGCGACAGCGTCGAGCACCGACTGCTTGGTGATGGCGTTGAAGGTGACCCGCTTCACGTCGACGCCCTGCAGCGCCTTCTTGTGGGCGAGCACGTCGCGGACATGCCAGGAAATGGCTTCGCCCTCGCGATCCGGGTCGGTGGCGAGGTAGAGCTTGCCGCCCTTTGAGACAGCCTTGGCGATCGCGTCTAGCCGCTTCTGCGACGGCGCGTCGACCTCCCAGTCCATGGCGAAGTCTTCGTCCGGCCGGACCGAGCCGTCCTTGGGCGGCAGGTCGCGCACGTGACCGTAGGACGCCAGCACGGTGAAGCCGGGTCCAAGGTACTTGCCGATGGTCTTGGCCTTTGCAGGCGATTCGACGACCAGCACATCCATCGTCGATACATGCTCCAGTAAAACTTTAGGAACCGGAGCCAAATACCTGATCTATATCAGGGATACGCGGTTACCCCGGTGCCTCTCCAGGCGGCCGTCCAGCTCGAGGGCCAGCAAGACCTCCGTCACGGTGGCGGCGGACACTTGGCATCGGCGTACCAGTTCGTCAACCGCAGTGGGTATGGAGCCCAGCTCGGACAGGACCGCTGCAGTGGCACTGTCGTGAGGAATTTGTTTCGCTTTTTCAGCCGGTTGGCGGCCGAACTGAGGCTTCCCGAACACACTTATAATATCGTTAGCGTCCCGGGCCAAAATGGCCCCATCTCGGATGAGGGTATTGGATCCGGCGTATCTCGGGTCCATCGGCGAGCCCGGGACGACGAACACTTCGCGGCCCTGCTCGAGGGCGCGCTGGGCGGTGATCAGGGAGCCCGATCGCTCGGCCGCCTCGATCACGATCACCCCGGCCGAGAGGCCACTGACGATGCGATTTCGGCGTGGGAAGGAGCGGGCAACCGGCGGGGTGCCGAACGGCGTTTCGGCCAGCAGCAGGCCACGCTCGGCGACCGCGCTCTGCAAATCCAGGTGATGGGCCGGGTAGACCTGATCGATGCCGCCGGCCAGCACGCCGACCGTCCCGGTCGGCAGCGCGGCCTCGTGGGCGGCGGCATCGATCCCGCGGGCGAGGCCCGACACCACGACGAAGCCTGCCCTCCCCAAGGCGGACGCCAGATCGGCCGCGAACCGCCGGCCGGCCAGCGAGGCCTCGCGCGCGCCAACGATCGCCAGCATCGGCCGCGCCAGCCACCTGGCATCGCCGATCGCCGACAGGACCGGCGGCGGATCGGGGATGATGGCGAGCGCCGCGGGATAGTCGGCATCGCCCAGCACCAGGAACCGCCCGCCAAGGTCCGCGAGCGCCTGTTCCTCGCGCGCGATCTCGGCCTCGGGCACCACCTTGAGTTCGCCGCAGGCGCGGCGCGCCGAGCCGAAATGCTGCAGTGCCTCGAGGAAGGTGATCGGCCCGACACGCCGGCTGCGCGCCAGCCGCAAGCGTGCCCGGCGTTCGGCCGGATCCGTTTCGAGTGTCAGCGGGCCATCGAACATGGCGATGACCGTAAAGAGAGAAAATAAGACTGTAAAACAACCTTAAATAGAAATCGTCATCCGCCGGTTGGCCATGGCGCCGGCCGCGCCCGCCAGGCTGAGCACTGCGGCGAGCGGCCCGAAGCCCTCGAAGCCCACGGTGCTGATCATGATCGCGCCCAGCGCCGCCGCGCCGACCCAGCCGACGCTGGCAGTGGCGCCGTTCAGGCCCAGCACGGTGCCGCGCACCTGATCGGGTACGTTGGCCAGCGCCGCCATGTAGGAGGGCCGGCCGATCGCATTGACCAGCGCATAGAGAAAACCCAGCACGACCGAGACCGTGGCGCCGGGATGCCACAGGAACAGCGCCAGCGCGGCGCCGGCCTGCAGCACCATGGCGATCGCGAAGGTGAGCAGCCGGTCGCGCAGGCGGTCGGCGATCTGGCCGCCCAGCACCGTGCCGCCGATGTTGCCCAGCGCCACCAGGGCCAACGGCACGGCGAGGCCGGCCAGCGACAGGCCGTAGATCTCCTGCAGGAAGGTCGCGAAATAGATCGTCGCCAGGCCGTAGCAGATGCGCTCGGCAATGCCGGTCGTGAGTATCCCGATCACGCGCTTCGACAGGGCGCTGCGCAGCGATGGCGTGCGGGCGCCATGGCCGGCCGTGCCGGCGCGGCCGACGGTGACGATCAGGGCGACGCAGCCCGCGAGCGACAGCCCGGCCATGCAGATGTTCCAGCCGCGCCAGCCGATCATCGAGCCGATGTAGGCGGCAAGCGGCACGCCGACCACGAGGGTGAGCGACTGGCCGGTCATCACCCAGCCCAGCGCCCGGCCGCGCTGGTAGTCCTCGACGTGCGCCGAAACCTCGGCGTAGACGACGCCGGTGAAGGTGCCGGCGCAGCCGCCGCCGAGCGTGGCCCACACCACGACCCACAGGAAGTTGCCAGCCATCGACTGGCCCAGCATGGTGATCGCGAGCACGAACAGGCCCCCGACCAGCATCGACCGCCGGCCGATCCGGTCCGACAGCGAGCCGCCGACCGCCGAGGCGATACCCCACGAGGTCGCGGTGAACGACACCAGGTTTGCGACCAGCCCGACGCTGACCCCAAGGTCGTGGCTCATCTCGATCAGGAACGGGGCGCGGGTCGTGCCGCTCGACGTGGCGGCAAAGGACCCGAGGCAGGCGGCGCCGATCAGGGCCCACGGCATGGTACGCTGGTTCATTCCTGCTGCCGTATACAGAGGAAGAGGGCGGTATGTAATCGTAGCCGCTCGGCCCGCGGC
>DASXQC010000224.1:0-5834 GCA_036493235.1 Reyranella sp. | reverse complement strand
GCCTTCGCCTTCGACTTCCTGCCGCACATGGGCATGGAGCAGGGCATGCACTACCTGATGGCCTGCAACGGCTCGGGCGTGGCGATGATGAGCTATCTCGGCTACCAGACCGCCCGCAAGATCGCCGGCGGCTCGAACGTGCCGGTCAATGCGTTCGATAGCCAGCCGTTCCCGACGGTGCCGTTCTACAACGGCAATCCGGAATGGGTGCTGCCCTTCGTCGGCGCCTGGTACCGCACCCGCGACTGGTGGGACCGCGTCAGGGCTTAGTTTTTTGCCGAGGGCGAGCTACTCCGTGGCGCGTCATAAGATCATGAGAAGACGCGCCACGGAGTAGCGCGCCCCCAGCAAAAGATCAGTCGGCTTCGACCGCCTCCAGCGGCGCCGGGGTGTCGAGCAGCGACGCCAGCACGCGTTCGAGCGATTCGGGCTCGATCGGCTTCTGCAGCAGCGGCACGTTGGCGTAGCGCCGGTCGATGCTGTCGCGCTGGTAGCCGGTCAGGAAGACGAACGGCACGCCGTGGGCGATCAGGAAGTCGGCCAGAGGTTCGGCCAGCTCGCCGGCCAGGTTGAAGTCGAGCAGTGCGCCGTCGAACCGCTCGGTCCGGGCAGCGGCGAGACCGTCGGCCAGGCGCGCGTAGGGACCGAGCACCGTGGCGCCGAAGCTCTCGAGCAGCTTCTTGGCCATCATGCCGACCAGGAACTCGTCCTCGACCATCAGCAGGCGCTTGCCGGCGAGGCTGCGCGAGACGGCGTTGGCAGCGGGCTTGGGCACGGCCGGCGCGGTCTGCGGCACCGGCTCGGGATTGACGATCTGCGCGCGCGGGATGACCAGGCGGCAGCGCAGGCCCTCCAGGCGCCAGTCGTATTCGACGCCGCCGCGGAACTGCGCCTCGATGCTCGACCGCACGATCGACAGGCCGAAGCCCAGCGACGAGGGCGGCCGCGCCGGCGGGCCGCCGGTCTCCTCCCAGATCAACTCGAGCGCCTCCGGGCCGATCGACCATGTGAGCTTGAGCTTGCCGGTGTCGGTCGACAGGCCGCCATACTTGGCGGCGTTGGTGGCGAGCTCGTGCAGGGCGAGCGCCACTGCTTGAGCGGTCGCCGGCAGCAGCATCGCGGCCGGTCCGTCGGCGACCACGCGCTCGCGATGCTCGGCGCGGTAGGGGGCCATCTCCTCGTCGACGATCTGGCGCAGGTTGGCACCCTGCCAGCGCGTCGCCGACAGGAGGTTGTGCGTGGCGGCCAGGGCGTGGATGCGGCCCTCGACGGTCGAGATGAAGTCGACGGTGGTCTTGGCCTTGGTGAGCCTCAGCACCGACAGCACCACGGCCAGCATGTTCTTGGCGCGATGGTCGACTTCGCGGGCGAGCAGCAACTGGCGCTCCTCGGCGCGCTTGCGCTCGGTCACGTCGACCGTGACGCCGTTCATGCGCACCGGCTTGCCCTCGGCGTCGCGGCTGATGATGCCGGCGCCGTAGCACCAGCGCACCTCGCCGGTCGGGCGGACGATGCGGAACTCGACCTGGAAGCGCGACTCGCCGGCCGCGACGATTCCGGTCACCGAGTTCTTCTCCCGGTCGTCGGGATGCATCATCGCCTCGATGCCCTCGACCGTCGGCTGGAAGGTCGCCGGATCGACGTCGAAGATGCGGTAGGGACCATCGTCCCATTCGATGTGGCCGGTCGTGAGATCGACCTCCCAGGAGCCCATGTCGCCGGCCGACAACGCGATCGAGCGGCGCTCCTCGCTCTGACGCAGCTTCTCGGTCTGCGCCTCGAGCTCGGCGGTGCGGGCCGTGACGCGCTGCTCCAGCTCGGCGTTCAGCGCCTCGAGCTGGCGGGTCTTGCGGTGGAGGTCGATGAAGACCCGGACCTTGGCGCGCAGCACCTCGGGCACGACCGGCACGGCGACGTAGTCGACCGCGCCGATCTCGTAGCCGCGCAGGTGGTCGGTGTCGGCGATCTGCACGCCCGATACAAAGATCATCGCCAGCTTCTGGAAGCGCGGATGCTCGCGGATCATGGCGGCGAGCTGGAAGCCGTCGATCTGCGGCATCACCACGTCGATCAGCACGACGGCGATGTCGGTCTTGAGCAGGATGCCGAGCGCCTCGTGCGGCGAGTTGGCTTTGATCAGGTTCTCGCCAAGCTCCTCGAGGATGACCTCGTAGCTGAGGAGCTTGGCGGGCTGGTCATCCACCAGAAGGATGTTGACCTTGTCCATGGCGTCTTTCGGGGCCGGTCCTGTGACGCCGTTAGCGGTGCAGCCAGAGCCGCAGCGCGCTGAACAGCTGCTCGGTGTTGACCGGTTTGGCGAGGTAGTCGGAGGCGCCGGCCTCCAGGCACTTCTCGCGGTCGCCCTTCATCGCCTTGGCGGTCAGCGCGATGATCGGCAGCCGTCGCAGGCTCGCGTTCTGGCGGATCAGCGCGATCGTCTCGTAGCCGTCCATCTCCGGCATCATGATGTCCATCAGCACGATCGCCACCTCCGGCGATTTCTCGAGGATCGATATGGCCTCCTGGCCCGTGGTCGCCGTCAGCACGTTCATGTTGCGCCGTTCGAGCGCGCTCGAGAGGGCGAAGATGTTGCGGGTGTCGTCGTCGACCACCAGGACGGTGCGCCCGGCCAGCATCTCGTCCGACGAGTGCAGCCGCTCCAGCAGCCGTTGCTTGTCGTTCGGCAGGTCGGCCGCGACCTGGTGCAGGAAGAGGGCGGTCTCGTCGAACAGGCGTTCGGGCGAAGCGGCACCCTTGACCACGATGGAGCGGGCCATGGTGTGCAGCCGCGCATCCTCCTCAGAGCTGAGATCGCGCCCGGTGAAAACCACGACCGGCAGCTCGGCCAGCATCTCGTCGGCCTGCATCTGCTCCAGCACCTCGAAGCCGGACATGTCGGGCAGGCGAAGGTCGAGGACCATGCAGTCGAAACGGTTCTCGCGCAGCTTGTCGAGCGCGCTTTGGCCGGTGTCGGCCGTGTCGATCTCGATGTCGGGATGGGACAGGAGCTCGGTGACGCCGAAGCGCTCGGCCTCGTTGTCCTCGGCGATCAGTAGCCGCTTGCGGCGCGGCTTGACATACTCGCTGATCTTGCCAAGTGCGGCGCTCAGGCCTTCCGTGGTGGTCGGCTTGTTGAGGTAGGAGAAGGCGCCGCGCGCCAGGCCCTGCTGGCGGTCCTCGTCCATCGACAGGATCTGGACGGGGATGTGGCGGGTCTCCAGCGTGCGCTTGAACTGGCTGAGCACGTTCCAGCCCAGCATGTCGGGCAGGAAGATGTCGAGCGACATGGCGACCGGCTTGTACTCGAGCGCGAGGTCGAGCGCCTCGGCGCCTCGCGCGGTGACCAGTGCCTTGAGGCCGGCGGCGTGCGCTGCATCGACCAGGATGCCGGCATAGTTCGGGTCGTCCTCGACGATCAGCAGCGTCGGCTCGCCCGGCTGCAGGTTGTGGCGGTCGTCGGGGAACTGGTCGGCGAGATGCTCCGGCAGCGCGACCTGCGGCACCGGCGCGGCGCCCGGCACCGGCTGGCGCACCGCGGTGCGCGGACCGGTGTACATGGTCGGCAGGAACAGGGTGAAGGTCGAGCCCATGCCCGGCGTCGAGCGCAGCGTGAGCTCGCCGCCCAGGAGCTGCGCCAGCTCGCGGGAGATGGCGAGGCCCAAGCCAGTGCCACCGTATTTGCGGCTGGTCGAGGCGTCGGCCTGCTGGAAGGCCTCGAACACGATCTTCTGCTTCTCGACAGGGATGCCGACGCCGGTGTCGGTGACCTCGAAGGCCACGACCGACGAGGCCTGGTTGAGCGCCGTGTTGTCGGGACGCCAGCCGGTCCGCACCGGCAGCACGCGCATCCGCACGCTGCCCTGGGCGGTGAATTTCAGCGCGTTGGACATCAGGTTCTTGAGGATCTGCTGCAGGCGCTTGGAGTCGGTGACCAGGCTGCGCTGCAGCGAGGGATCGAGCTGGACGTCGAAGCTGAGGCCCTGCGATTCCGCCTGATGGCGGAACGGCCGCGCCACGGTCTCGAGCACGTTGGTGAAGAAGATCTCCTCGGCGTCGACGGTGACAGTGCCGGACTCGATCTTGGAGAGGTCGAGGATGTCGGAGATCAGGTTCAGGAGGTCGGTGCCGGCGCCGTGGATGGTGCGGGCGAATTCGACCTGCTTGGCCTTGAGGTTGCCGTCGGGATTGTCGGCGAGCTGCTGGCCCAGGATCAGGATCGAGTTGAGCGGCGTGCGCAGCTCGTGGCTCATGTTGGCCAGGAACTCCGACTTGTAGCGCGAGGTCAGCGCGAGCTCCGTCGCCTTCTCTTCCACCGCGCGGCGGGCCTGCTCGATCTCCTGGTTCTTGCGCTCGACCTCAGTGTTGCGTTCGGCGAGCTGCTGCGCCTTCTGCTCGAGCTGCTCGTTGGTCTGCTGCAATTCGCCCTGCTGGCTCTGCAGCTCGCCGGCGAGCTTCTGGCTCTGCTGCAGCAGGTCTTCGGTCTGCATGGTGGCTTCGATCGAGTTCAGCACGATGCCGATCGAGGCGGTGAGTTGCTCGAGGAAGGCGATCTGCAGCTCGGTGAAGTGGCTGAGCGAGGCAAGCTCGATCACCGCCTTGACCTGGCCTTCGAACAGCACCGGCAGGACCATGATGTTCTTCGGCGCCGCCTGGAACAGGCCGGACGTGATTGGCCGCACGTCGGCCGGCATGTCGGTGATCAGGATCTGCCGCTTGTCGGCGGCGCACTGGCCCATCAGGCCCTCGCCGATGCGGATCTCCTCGGGATGGCCACCGCCGCCGGCATCGGCATAGACCGAAAGCAGGCGCAGCACCGTCTCGTCCTCGCCGTGCAGGCGGTAGATGACCGCCTGGTGGGCGCCGACCAGCGGCGTCAGCTCCGACAGCATCAGACGGCCGACGGCGCCGAGGTCGCGCTGGCCCTGCAGCATGTTGGTGAACTTGGCGAGGTTGGTCTTCAGCCAATCCTGCTCGGTGTTGCGCTCCGTCGTGAGGCGGAGGTTGTCGATCATGGTGTTGAGCTTGTCCTTCAGCTCGGCCACCTCGCCCGAGGCGTCGACCTGGATCGATCGCGTCAGGTCTCCCTTGGTGACGGCGGTCGCCACCTCGGCGATGGCGCGGACCTGGGTCGTCAGGTTCGCGGCCAGCATGTTCACGTTGCCGGTCAGATCCTTCCAGGTGCCGGCGACGCCCGGCACCTGCGCCTGGCCGCCCAGCTTGCCCTCGGTGCCGACCTCGCGCGCCACGCGGGTCACTTCGCCGGCGAATCCGTTCAGCTGATCGACCATCACGTTGATGGTTTCCTTGAGCTGCAGGATCTCGCCACGCACGTCCACGGTGATCTTCTTCGACAAGTCGCCGTTCGCGACGGCGGTCGTCACCTCGGCGATGTTGCGGACCTGGGTCGTCAGGTTCGCGGCCAGCAGGTTGACGTTGTCGGTCAGGTCCTTCCACACGCCGGCGACGCCCGGCACCTGCGCCTGGCCGCCCAGCTTGCCCTCGGTACCGACCTCGCGCGCCATACGCGTCACTTCGCCGGCGAAGCCGTTCAGCTGATCGACCATCACGTTGATGGTTTCCTTGAGCTGCAGGATCTCGCCGCGCACGTCGACGGTGATCTTCTTCGACAAGTCGCCGGTCGCGACGGCGGTGGTCACCTCGGCGATGTTTCGCACCTGGGTCGTCAGGTTGGCGGCCAGCAGGTTGACGTTGTCGGTCAGGTCCTTCCACACGCCGGCGACGCCCGGCACCTGCGCCTGGCCGCCCAGCTTGCCTTCGGTGCCGACCTCGCGGGCGACGCGGGTCACCTCGCCGGCGAAGCCGTTCAGCTGATC
>DASXQC010000223.1:0-14025 GCA_036493235.1 Reyranella sp. | reverse complement strand
ACATCACGCTGGAAAGCATCGCCCCGGTCGGCAATGATCCCATCGTCGGCCTGCCCATCGTGGCTGGCTGATCAATCCGGCCAAGCCCGGTGATCGTCTTCTTGACCAACGATCAGCTACACCACGCATTGGGACACGATCATTTCGGAGGGCAAAGCGGAGGTAGGCGGGAGAGGATTCAGCGAGGGGGAAGCCTTGCGCCAAGTCCTCGTGCTGTCCGTATCGGAACCAGATTCTGCAATATCAGGAGTGAACCAGGCGGGAATGGGTTGTGAGTCGAAGCTTCAAATGGGAGCTTTGGAGAGGCGGTTACTTCCCCAAAGGGAGGCGGACATGATCCAGGAATGGGCGCCACGTGCTGACCGGCTCGCGGTCGGCGACATTGATCTGGAGGTCGTTCGACGCGGCGCCGGCCAACCGATCGTCTTCCTGCATGGCTTCCATGCACTCGACCCGGATTCGCGCTTTCTCGAACTGCTGTCCCGCGAGGCCTTGGTCATTGCTCCGTCGCATCCGGGGTTTGGCGCTTCGACTCGTCCCGATGACTTCGAAACGGTCTACGATCTCGTCCACCTCTATCGCGAGTTTCTCGAAAGATTGCCGGACGGCGGAGTAACACTGGTGGGCGCCTCGTTCGGCGGCTGGCTCGCCGCGGAGATCGCCGCGTCGTGCCCGCACCGACTCAATCGCCTGGTACTGGTCGATGCGCTCGGCCTCAAGCTTGGCGATCGCGAGACACCGGACATCCTGGACATCTTCAACACTCATCCCGATATGGTGCGGCGGCTGAGCTGGCATGATCCACAGCGTTCGGCCCCCGACTTTGATCGACTCTCAGACGAGGTACTGACCCGGCACGCCCGCGACTGGGAAGCGCTCTGCCTCTATGGCTGGGAACCCTACATGTACAACCCCCGCCTCAAGCGCTGGCTCGGCCGCATCGCCGCGCCCACTCTGGTCCTTTGGGGAGACTCCGACAACGTGGTCAAGCCGGCCTACGGCCGCGCCTACGCCTCGCTCATTCCAGGCGCGCGCTTTGCCCTGATCGAGGGCGCCGGCCATCATCCCGAATTGGAGCGCCCCGAGGCGCTCGCCGATCGCATTCTGGAGTTTCTTGCCCGCTGACGGACCCCAACGCTTCGGAGACGCCGCGATGGATGCCTGGTGGATGTGCGAGGTTCCGTATCCCTACGTGGACGAGGCCGTGCTCGAGGCCGCCGACTCGGTGCGCGCCAGCCTGCCCAACCGGTATTGCGACCCGAAGATCGCGGCGGATCTCTTCGAGGAGGTGATCGACGAATACCTTCTCTGCGACGAGATGGGCCTCAACATCTGCGCGACCGAGCATCATGCCGGTATCAATTCGCTGGTCGGCTCCAACCCGATGCTCGTCAGTATCCTGGCGCGGCAGACGCGCAAGGCGCGCATCCTCAGCCTGGGAACGCTGATCTCGCTGCGGCGCGAGCCGGTCCGTGTCGCCGAGGAATATGCGATTGCCGACGTGATCTCGCGCGGTCGCCTGGAACTCGGCTTCGTCAAGTCGGGCGGCTCGGAGATGGCGTCGGCCAACGCCAATCCTGTCAACAACATCGAACGCTACTGGGAGGCGATCGATCTCATAACCAAAGCCCTGACCGTCCAGGACGGCCCCTTCTCGTGGGAGGGCAAGCACTTCACCCATCGCCACGTGAACATCTGGCCGCGGCCCTGGCAGCAACGGCTCCGCCTGTGGGCGGCAACCGGCGATCCGCACACTGCCGCCGAAGTCGGCCGACGCGGCATGGTGCACACGCTGGTGCTGCGGGGGCCCGAGGGCACGCGGCGCGCCTACGCCGCCTACCGCAACGCGCGTCGGGAGGCCGGCCTGCCGCCGGCACCGATCGACAACTTCGCCTACAGCGCCTTCGTTTCGGTCGGCGACACCGAGGAGGAAGGACGGCGCGCCGGCGCCAAGCTGCTGTGGTTCCTCAACACCAGCCTGAAATCGGCGCCGCAATATGCCCAGCTCCTGCCCGGCACCGCACCGCCGCACGTCGCAGGGCAGGCCTGGCGCACGCGCCCGAAAGCCGGCGCGGGGCCCTCCGGCACTCCGGCCAATCCCGAAAAGGGCGTGGCGACTGCGGCGGATAATGCCCGCCAGTTGATGTCTACCACGGTCGAGCAGGCGATAGCGCAGGGCATCCTGTTCGCCGGCACTCCCGACAGCGTGTTCGCGCAGCTCAAGCGCTTCCACGACGATGTCGGCGGCTTCGGCCATCTCACCATGATCGGCCGGACCGGATACATGACCCACGCGGAGTCGGAGAAGAGCATCCGGCTGTTCGGCAAGGAGGTGCTGCCCCGCCTCAAGGGAATCGAACCGGTTGCCGAGCAGGCGGCGGCACAGTGATCCACCAGTGAATTCAAAAGGAGTGGTTGAGCGCATGCGTATCTAGCCCCATCCGAAGGAGGATCTCATGGATTCCAGTAGCGTGCGGACGACGCGTCTCGCGTGGATTGGCGAATTCAGCCGCTATCAGTGGACCGTGTTTCTCATCGCGTGGATCGGCTGGGCGCTCGACGCCACAGACTTCGGCCTGTTCTCGCTCGTGCTGCAGCCGGCCTTGACCGAGCTGCTGGGCGGCAAGCCGACGATGGCCGAGATCGGCAAGGTCGGCGGCTATCTCAGCATGGCCGGACTGCTGGGCTGGGCGCTCGGCGGGTTCCTGTTCGGCATCATCGCCGACTATATCGGCCGGATGCGGACGCTGGCGTTGAGCATCCTGATCTTCAGCGTCTTCACCGCCTGCCAGGGCTTCGCCCAGACGCCGTTGCAGCTCGGCATCTTCCGCTTCATCGGCGGGCTGGGCACGGGGGCGGAGATCGTCGTCGGCATTCCCCTGGTGGCGGAGGCCTTCGCCGAGCGCCACCGCGCCAAGGTGCTGGGCATCATGATGACCGGCGGCGCCTTCGGCTCGATCATCGGCGGGCAGGTCTACAGTCTCGTCGGGCCCTATGGCTGGCGCTACGTCTTCTTCGTCGGCATCGCGCCGGCGCTGCTGCTGCTGTTCATGCGCCGCAACATGGAAGAGCCCGCGCACTTCCAGGCCGTGCGCGAGCGGCGCGCCGCGGTGAAGTCGGCCGGCGCGGCGGCCAGCGAGCAGGACAAGGCGTTCGCGCGCTTCGTGCCGGCGCAGCTCTTCACGCGCGAGCTGCGCTTCAGCACCTTCGTCGGTCTGCTGTTCTGCCTCGGCACCTTGCTGTCGATCTGGACCAGCGTGATCTGGCTGCCGACCATCCAGACCTACATGCTAAAGGCCGACGGCATCACCGGCACCGCGGCCATCCCCTATGTCGGCACCGGCATGGTGCTGTGGGGCATCGGCGGCATGTTCGGCTACGCGACCTTCGGCTTCCTCGCCGACGTGTTCGGGCGCAGGGCGACGATCGTGTTCTACAACATCGGTGCGATCGCGAGCGGACTCGTGCTCTATCTCGCACTCGGCTCTTATGCCTACTACCACCTGATGTTGGTCGTCTTCGGCTATTTCGTGTTCGGCGTCTTCTCGGGCCACGCGATCTACTTGCCCGAGCTGTTCCCGACCCACGTCCGCGCGACGGCGGTCGCCTTCTGCAACGGCACCGGCCGCATCATCACGAGTTTCGGGCCCCTGGTCGCGGGACTCCTGGTGGTCCCGTTCGGCAGCTTCAACAAAGCCGCGGCGTTCATGACCTGCTTCGCGGTGCTCAGTATCATCGCCATGATGATCGGCCGTGAGACCAGGGACGACGCGCTGCCGAGTTAGAGCTGAGCCACTTCGCTCCAGTGGCGCTCATCTCTTTTGGGCCGCGCGCATGCTGCGCGCGCGTGATCGCGAGAGCGCAGGATGTGCGCGGTCCCACTGAGCACAATGAACAAGAGCATGATCTTTTTCGATCGGAGTGCCGCACTTCCGCGCCGCTCTCTTTTCATTCGGTCGAACAGAAAATCTTCGCGCTGCTCCGGTGTGTTTTGGACGATCAGGCTCTAGCGCTTTTCGAACAGAACGCTCTGGACGGCGCGGCCGAAGTAGCCTTCGCGGTCGGCGAGGCGGGCGGCAGCGATGCCGATCGAATCGGGGCCCGCCCAGGTCTCGGCGTCGAGCAGTATCCATTCACCGACCGGCTCGCGGGCAAGATTCAAGGTCAGGTCGCCGTTGATGAAGGTCCATTGGCGGAAGTCGAGCACCGCCGAGGTGCCGTTGCAGAAGTCGGCGGCGATCGCCGCGCGCATCAGCGGCGAGATCGGCGCGCCTTCGACGATCGGGCGGTCGGCGCGATACCACACGGCGGCCGGGCCGGGCAGCTGGAACGAGCCGCGCGCGATACGCATCGAGATGGCGCTGAGGAACGGCGTCTGGCCCATGCCGGCCGTCATCGGATCGCGCAGCATCTCGGGATCGCGCATGTCGTGCGGCGGCGTCGAGGCCGGGCTCGGCAGCACGCGCTCCTCGCGGCGGATGCGCAGCGCCGTGGCGCGCACGACTTCCTTGCCGTCGGCCAGCAGGCGAATCGCGACGAGCTGGATCTTTTTTCCCTCGCGCAGGATCTCGGTTTCGATCGTGAGCGGCGCCACCGGCACCGGCCGCATCAGGTCGACCGTTAGGCGCGCCACGCGCATCGGCACGGGCGAGCGCAGGCGCTCGACCGCCCAGCAGATCAGAGAGGAGGGGGCGGCCCCATGCTGCAACTTGGGGTCCCACGGGCCGCCGGCGAACGCACTGGTTTCGACAGTTGCGGCTCTGCCGTGTAGCGCGCCGTCGACGCGGTAGATCGCTTCCATCAACTCTTTCAACTCCTTGCCGTAGGCGAGCCGATCGCGGGCGTTCTCATAGCATGTGCGCTGGCCTCCTCGCGGCGTCGAATACCCGACAGGTAATGGGTGGGACTGGGTTGACTCTCTTTTGTATTTAACATATTAGTTAAATATGGATGTGCTGTCCCAGACCTTCTCGGCCCTGGCCGACCCAACCCGCCGCGCGATCCTGGCGCGGCTGGCCGACGGCGATGCGACGGTGGGCGAGTTGGCCGAACCGTTCGAGATGTCGCTGCCAGCGGTGTCGCGCCATCTCAAGGTGCTGACGCAGGCCGGCCTGATCGAGCGCAGCACCGAGGCGCAGTGGCGCCGCTGCGCGCTGCGCGGCGAGGGCATGCGCGCCGCTGCCGACTGGATCGAGTTCTACCGCCGCTTCTGGGAGCAATCGTTCGACCGGCTCGACGCGTTCCTGTCACGGACTTCGCCGACGCCGGAGACCCCGAAACCCGACGCCCCGAAAACAACCAGGGAGAAGCGCCGTGTCCGCCGTTCTTGACGACAAGACCCTGCGCATCGTGCGCATCTTCAATGCGCCGCGCGACCGCGTGTTCGACGCCTGGGTCGTGGAAGACAACTTCATCCAGTGGATGTGTCCGCCCAACGTCCATGTCGACGAGGTGAAGCTCGACACGCGGCCGGGCGGCGGAACGTATGTCGAGATCAAGCGGCCCGAGCGCCTGGTCTTCACCTGGGCGCATCACGAGACCAACGATCTTGCGAGCCCGCGCGGCCACGAAACGACGGTGCATCTGGAGTTCCGCGCGCTGGGCGACAAGACCGAGCTCACCCTGATCCACGGACCGTTCGCCGATACGGCAAGCTGCGAAAATCACCACGAGGGTTGGACCGGCTCGTTCGAGAAGCTCGAGACTTACCTGCGGAGGCCAGCATGACCATGCATCGCGTCGTTTCCGAAGCGGATTGGCTGGAGGCGCGCCGGGCGCACCTCGCGAAGGAGAAGGAGTTCACCAGACTGCGCGACGAACTCGCACATGAGCGCCGCGAGCTGCCGTGGATGAAGGTCGAGAAGGACTACGTGTTCGACGCGCCGGAGGGGAAGGTGACGCTCGCCGACCTGTTCGACGGCAAGGGCCAGCTCATCGTCCAGCACTTCATGTTCGGTCCCGACTGGAACGAGGGCTGCCCGAGCTGCTCGTTCTGGACCGACAACTTCAACGGCATCGATGTGCACCTCGCCCATCGCGACACGGCGTTCGCCCTGGTATCGCGTGGGCCGATGGACAAGTTGGAATCCTATCGAAAGCGCATGGGCTGGAACCTGCGCTGGGTGTCGTCGCTCCACAACGATTTCAACTTCGACTTCGCCGTGTCGTTCGAACCCGAGGAAAAAGCGAAGAAGTACAACTTCGGCACCCTGGCGCCGTACGGCCAGGAAGCCCCTGGCCTCAGCGCCTTCCGGCGCGAGGAGGACGGCGCGATCTATCGCACCTACTCGACCTATGCCCGCGGGCTCGACGTGCTGAACGGCACCTATCACCTGCTCGACATGACGTCGAAGGGGCGGGACGAGGATGCGCTGCCGTTCTCGATGGGCTGGGTTCGCCGCCACGACAAGTACTAGGGGACTCATCATGGATACCATCATCGATACCCGCACCCTGCGGCTGATCCACGTCTTCAAGGCGCCGATCGAGCGCGTGTTCGCCGCTTGGACCGATCCCGACCAGTTCGTGCAATGGATGTGCCCGCCCGGCTTCGAGCTCGATCGCTGCGAGCTCGACCTGCGCGCCGGTGGAGTCTGGCGCGTGCACGGCTACAAGCCGGACGGCTCGTCCTTCGCCAAGTCCGGTGTCTATCGCGAGATCAAGCGGCCCGAGCGCCTGGTCTTTACCTGGGGGCACCATGCCGACGACTGCTTCGCCAGCCAGCGTGGCCACGAGACCGCGGTCGAGCTGACCTTCCGCGCGATCGGCGACGCGACCGAGCTGACCCTGGTCCACGGTCCATTCGTCGATCTGCCCACCTTCAACGGCCACACCGAGGGCTGGACGGGCTGCTTCGACAAGCTCGACGCTTTCCTCGGCACGGAAACCTGAATCAAGGAGCCTGACCATGGCAACACTCAAGATCCACGGACTGTCGCCCAGCACCTTCACCCGTACCGTACGGCTCGCCTGCCACGAGAAGGGCATCGCCTATGAGATGGTCGATGCGATGCCCAACACGATCGATCCCCTCAATCCATTCCGCAAGATTCCCGCGATCACCCATGGCGACCTGACGCTCTACGAATCGATCGCGATCCTGCGCTACCTCGAGCGCGCCTTCCCGGGACCGAAGCTGTGGCCCGACGATGCCGTCGCCGCGGCGATGTGCGACCAGTGGGCGAGCGCGGTAGCCGATTCGCTGGTCAACGCCTCGCTGCGCTACTTCGCGGCGCGCGCGGGCTTCTTGCCGGTGCCGGACGAGATGAAGCAGAAGTATCTCGACAAGACCGCCGAAGTGACGCCGATCTTCGACCGACAGCTCGGCAAGCATCGCTTCCTGGCTGGCGACACGCTGACCGCGGCCGACCTGTATCTCTTTCCGCTCTACGCCTACTTCCCCGACATCGCCGAGCTCAAGGCGATCGCTGACAAGGCGCCGAACATCAACCGCTGGGCGCGCGAGATGGCGGCGCGGCCGAGCGCCCAGGCGACCGAGCCCACCTTCAAGCCGCAGATTGCCGCTTGAAAGTCGGGGCCGGGTTCTCACCTAATGGGGCACCTTCTTCGGGAGACCGCCCATGAAAGCCACCTGGCAAGGCAAGGTTATCGCCGACAGCGACAAGACCCTCGAGGTCGGCGGCTACGTGTACTTCCCGCGCGATTCGGTGCGGATGGAGCTGCTCAAGAGCACGCCCAAGACGCCAAGCGATCTCGAATGCCCGCACGGCGTCCAGTTCTACGACGTGATCGAGGGCGCCACGAAGAGCCCGCGCGCGGCGTGGTCCTATGAGGCACCGCAGACCAAAATGAAGTCGGTCGATCACTGGGTCGGCTTCTGGGAAGACGTGACAGTCGCCTGACGACCATTGCAAGCTCGGCGGTCACCAGGGGGAGAGACCTGTGTCCGCCGAGAGCAAATACCGTTTCCTGCTGATCAATGCCTTCAGCCTGGCACCCGGCAGTGACTTCAAATTGCGCTCCTTCTCCGGTCCGAAGGAGACGCAGCTCTATAACTACGAGGACGTGAAGCCCTTCCTCGAGGGCATCGACTGGGATCTCCATCCCGGCGCGCCGGCGACGCACGGCAACTGGCCGGTCCAGAGCAAATGGGAGTTCCTGTCGGTTGGCTACAACCGCCAAGCCGTCGTGCGCGAGGCCTGTGAGAGCGGAAAGTACAACGCGATCGTGCTGCTGGGCGGCGGCGATCCGGGCTATCTCGAATCGCGCGAGATCGGCCGGCAGCATCGCATCGCGGTGACGTCGTGCGCGCACGCGCAGATGCACATGGCGGGGCTGCTCGGCCACAAGTTTTCCGTCGTCGACATCGGCGAGACGCACAACATGCAGATGGTCCAGCTGGTCGTGCAGTACCGCATGACCGAGCGCTGCGCCTCGATCCGCAACATCAACTATCCACTGCCCAGTCCCAACTTCCCCAACGACAAGCCGATCGATGTCGAGCGCGACCGCGCGCTGAACGGCGCGGCGTCCGGCATGCTCGACGCGGCGGTGACCGAATCGGTCGCGGCGATCGAGGAGGACGGCGCCGAGGTGATCGTGCTGGGCTGCTCGGCCGCCTACTGGATGCAGCCGCTGCTGCAGAAGAAGCTCACCGAGATCGGTTGGGACGTGCCGGTGCTCGAGGGCTATCGCTGCGCCATCGGCGTGGCGAAGTCGCTGGTCGACCTGGGCGTCGATGCGAGCGGTCTCGCCTTTCCCGGCGAGCGGCCGGCGAAGTGGCGGCGGAAGAAGGTGTTCTAGCGATGAAGCTCACACGACGCTTGTTTATCACGGCGACGGGTGTTGCCGCGGCCGGCGCGGCGCGCGCCGCCACTTATCCGTCCGAGACGATCAAGGTGGTCGTGCCGCGCGCACCCGGCGGTGGCACCGACAACCTCATCCGGCTGCTGCAGCCGGGACTGGAGAAGAAGCTCGGCGTGTCGATCCTGGTCGACAACCGGCCTGACGCCTCGGCGATCATCGGCTCGTCGATCGTCGCCAAGGCCAAGCCCGACGGCTACACCTTTCTGCTGGCCGACAACGCCCTCTACCAGAACCCGGCGATCCTCGATTCGCTGCCGTACGACACGCTGAAGGACTTCAGCGCCATCACCATGGTCGCGCAGGGGCCGGTGATCCTGATCGTCCATCCCGACGTGCCGGCGCATAACCTCCAGGAGCTGATCGCGCTCGCCAAGAAGAGCGACCTCAGCTTCGCCTCGGGCGGCATCGGCGCTTCGACCCATCTGGTCGGCGTGATGGTGAACCTCCGGGCCGGCATCAAGGTCCTGCACGTCCCGTTCAAGGGCTCGGGGCCGGCGCTGAACGCCCTGCTGGGCGGCCACGTGACGATGGACTACGGCGGCATCAGCTCGGCGGCGCCCTATGTAAAGGCGGGCAAGGTGCGCGCCATCGCGGTCACCGGTTCGCACCGCGATCCGTCGCTGCCGGACGTGCCGACCTTTACCGAGGCCGGGCTGCCTGACGCCGACGTCACCAGCGTGTGGGGTCTGCATGCGCCCGCCGGCACGCCGATCGCGCTGCGGCGGACTATCCGTGACGCGATCGCCGAGGTGATGCGCGATCCCGATCTCGCCAAGCGGCTGGCCGAGTACGGCTACGAGCCGATCGCCAACACGCCCGAGGAGCACCAGGCCCGGACGGCCAACCTGGTCAGC
Organism: Reyranella sp.; assembly: GCA_036493235.1. Lineage (GTDB taxonomy): Bacteria > Pseudomonadota > Alphaproteobacteria > Reyranellales > Reyranellaceae > Reyranella. The sequence continues at coordinate 4,345 of DASXQC010000223.1, read as the reverse complement.
CAGTGGATCGAGATCGGCAAGACGGTGAACCTCAAGGAATGACTGAGCGCAGTTGCTTAAGGCTGCAATTTGTCTGCATTATATGGGGCTGCAGTTGGGGCTCATGAACCTACGTGTCATCTCGCTCTTTGAAGATCTGTCGGATCGCTCCCTGGCGCGCGTGGAATCGCTGTGCTCGATGCGCTCCTTCGCCAAGGGCGAGGAGGTCGTAGGCGATCACGAGAACACGACCGACGTTTTCTTCATCCTTTCCGGCACGGTGCGTGTGACCAGCTTCACCGAAGCGGGCCGCGAGGTGATCTTCAACGACGTCTCGGATGGCGGCATCTTCGGCGAGTTCTCCGCGATCGATCGCCTGCCGCGTTCAGCCTCAGGCGTCGCGTTGACCGATTGCACGCTCGCGCGCATGCCGGCCTCGGCGTTCGTCGGCCTGCTGCAGGAAGAGAACAAGGTCGCCGTTCACCTGGTCGAGCTGCTGGTGAAAAAGATCCGCTCGATGTCGGAGCGCGTGTTCGAGGTGAGCGCCTTGGCCGTGCGCGAGCGACTGCGGCGCGAGCTGGTGCGGCTGGCGATGATGATCGGCAAGAAGGAAGGCGGCGTCATCACCATCGTGCCGGCGCCGACCCACTACGAGATCGCCGCGCGCATCGGCTCTCATCGCGAGGCGGTGACACGCGAGATCAACCGGCTGGAGCTCGAGAAGGTGCTGGAGATCGGCCGCCGCTCCATTCGGATCACCGACCTGGAGCGGCTGAAGGCTACCGAAGAGTAGTCGCTTCAATCAAAGAATCGAATGCAGTTCCGCTGGGGGCACGCCACTCCAGTGGTGCGTCATATCTTATGGACCGCGCGTGTCCTGAGCGCTCATGAGCGAGCTGGAAGCTCGCGGTCCAATGAACATGAAGAGACGCCGGAAGAGGCTACTGCTTTACTGGCGTGATCGCCGTGACCATCAGCGGCGTCGTCAGGCCGATCACCACGTCGCCGACTTTGATCTTCTTCAGCATGTCCTGCTTGGCGATCGAGGTTGCCGCGTAGGTGCGGATCGGGCCGCCGCGGCCGTCGATCACAGACACCTTGTTGTTGGCGAGATCGACCGCGGTCACCGTGTAGGTGAGGCGGCCCGATTCGACGTCGGTCGAATCCGGCTTGGCGCCTTCCTTGCGGGCCTCTTGCGAACCCGGGCCCTTCTGGCGAAGGTTCAGGAGCGTCACGACCTCGTTGTAAGTGACGTCGGCCGGCGAGCCGTCGGCGATCGCGTCGAGGTTCTTGACGCTGTCGGAAACGGCGCACTCGATCAGCCGGCCCTGCGGCGTCGTGAAGACCACGGTCTTGGTCTCGGCGTCGGTCGATTCGATCCATGCGCGGACAGTGACGGTGTTGGCAAACGACACGCCCGTGCGCGGCACCGCCTGCACCTGGCCCTGTGCGTAAGCCGGCAGGCTGGCGCCGAGGACGAGCATCGCGGCGACCGCCGTGGTGATCGAACGCATCGTCATGTCTTTACCCCCATGAAACTGCAACGGGCCGGACAATAGCGCTCCGGCCCGTGGGTGCAACCACGAAGGCGTCCCTCAGGGCGTCCGTGGGGGCGTCAGCCGAGATGGCCGAGGACCGCCTTCGCGACCGCCTCCGGCTGGTCGAGATAGGCGAGATGGCCGGCGTTGGGGATGGTTTGCACGCGCGTGGCGCCGTTGGCGCCCCCACCATTGATGCCAGCGGCGAACTTTTTCGCATAGCTCGGCGGCAGCACGCGGTCGGCCTCGCCCCACAGCACCAGGGTCGGCGCCTCGATCAGCGGCAGGCGCTTTTCGAGCTTGGTGTTGCCGAGCGGCCAGAAGGCGCGCGCAGCGGCCTCGGCGGCGCGCACCATCTCGATCGGCCATTCGATCGAGTTGGCGCCCTCGGGCGGCGCGACCAGCGCCTCCCAGTTCGCCGGATCGGCGCACATCAGGGCGGGGACATTGTCCCGGCGCTGCGCCCACGGATCGGCCGCGGGATCGGCCTCGTCGAACAGGCCGAACGGCGCGATCAGCGCAAGCTTCTTCACGTATCCGGGGAACACCGCCGCCATTTCGGCGGCGAACGAGCCGCCGACCGAGGCGCCGAGCAGGTCGGCGCCGGCCAGCCCCGCCTTGTCGAGCAGCTGGCGCACCGCCAGCAGCCAGTCGAGATGGGTGTCGAGCGCGGTGTGGCCCAGCGCGCCGCCGGGATAGCCGGGCAGGGACGGCACGATCACCGTCCGCATCTTCGCCAGTTTGTCGAGGAACGGGATCCAGCGCGGCAGGCCGCCGAAGCCCGCCAACACGCCGAGCTTGGGGCCGCTGCCCTTGGTCCAGACACGGCACGGGAAACCGTTCACCTCGACGGTGGTCATCTTCGGTTCTGACAAGATTTTTACTCCGCGGCGACGGTCTGCGGGCGGAAGGCCGGCACCGCGGCGCGCTGCCCTTTGGCCATCGGCTTGGGCCACCACTTGTCCTCCCAGTCGGAGAACAGGTCCTTCACGTGCGGCATCACCTTCTCGGCGAACAGGCGCGTGTTGTACTTGGTGGTGTCCTTGCTCATGTTGCCGTACTGCAGCAGCAGCATGAGGTGGCCGACATTGAGGCTGGTGCCGACATGGCGGATCTGCTCGATCACCTCGTCGGGCGAGCCGATCAGCACGTAGCCGCCGTCGACGATGTCCTTCATGTTGGTCGCCTTGAGCGCCGCCTTGGTCGCCGGATTGGCGACGTTGGCCGCCTTGGCCATCATGCCCTCGATGCCGGCGCGCTGCGTTCCTTCGGTGGTGTAGCCCGGCGGCAGCGCGAAGCGCGCGTCGACGTGCAGGCAGCGGCCGTAGAAGTACTCGGCCGGCTCGGTATAGAGGTCGAGCGCCTGCTGGCGCGATTCGGCGACGCCGACGAACTGCAGGAAGCCTGCGCGGTACGGATTGCGATCCTTGCCGAGCTTCTCCATCTCGCTCCAGAAACCCTGCATGGTGTGCAGGCCGGCCTTGTAGCCGTAGTAGGAGAGGTAGCAGTAGACATAGTCCATCTCCGCACACCACCGCCACGTCTCGATCGAGCCGCCGCCGGGAATCCAGATCGGCGGATGCGGGTTGTTCTGAATCGGTCGTGGCCAGATGTTGACGTAGCGCTGCTGGTTGAAGCGGCCGGAGAAGGCGAAGGTGTCCTTCTCGGTCCACGCCTTCTTCACCAGGTCATGTGCTTCGTAGTAGCGCTCGCGCAGCAGGCTCGGGTTCTGGCCGTAGGCGTAGCAGGTGTCCATCGGCGAGCCGACCGGAAAGCCCGCGATCAGCCGGCCGCCCGAGATGCAGTCGATCATCGCGAACTCTTCGGCCACGCGCGTCGGCGGATTGTAGAGCGCCAGGCTGTTGCCCATGACGCAGAGCGCCGTGTCGGTCGTGCGCCGCGCCAGCGACGAGGCGATCAGATTGGGAGAGGGCATCAGCCCGTAGCCGTTGGAATGGTGCTCGTTCACGCAGATCGCGTCGAAACCGCACTCGGCGGCATATTCGAGCTCATCCATGAAGTCGTTGTACATGTGGTGCGCCCGGCGTGGGTCGAACAACGACGAATGGATGTCGACCCACACCGACGGATGCTTCTTGTTGAAGTCATCCGGAAGCTCTGTGTACGGCATCAAGTGGAACCACATGAGCTTCATTGCGCGTCCTCCCATTGCCTCGGACCGTAGCGAATAAACGTTCGTTTACCGCTAAACCCCTGTCAATGTGCGTATTTGCGTGTGCGCAACAAAATTGTGTTCGCGGAACCTCATTATGCACGAATCGTATTTTGTGCGTTGCAACTTCGCGCGTGCAGCAATAGCTTGTCGCACTGCAGAAGGAGGTTCCACCCATGTCCGTCGTTGCCATGACGGCTCGCAATCATCCCACCGCGAGCCAGCCGGTGAAGGATCTTTACGAGGTCGGCGAGATCCCGCCGCTCGGCCATGTGCCGAAGAACATGTACGCCTGGGTCATCCGGCGCGATCGCCACGGGCCGCCCGAGCAGTCGATGCAGCTCGAGGTCGTGCCGACCCACGCGATCGGCGAGGACGAGGTGCTGGTTCTCGTGATGGCCGCGGGCGTGAACTACAACGGCGTCTGGGCGGGCCTCGGCCTGCCGATCAGCCCGTTCGACGTCCACAAGCAGGCTTTCCACATCGCCGGCTCCGATGCCTCGGGCATCGTCTGGGCGGTCGGCGCCAAGGTGAAGCGCTGGAAGGTCGGTGACGAGGTCGTCATCCACTGTAACCAGGACGACGGCGACGACGAGGAGTGCAACGGCGGCGATCCGATGTTCTCCACCAGCCAGCGCATCTGGGGCTACGAGAC
>DASXQC010000222.1:0-2607 GCA_036493235.1 Reyranella sp. | reverse complement strand
GAGGTGTGGGAGCGTCTCGGCCTGTCGCAGCAGATGCTCGACGACATCCACTACAATTCGAAGCAGATGAACTCGTTCCGCGGCCGGCTGTTCAGCCGCGTCGTGCCGACCATCAAGGATATCGGCCTGTGGGGCCCGCGTGTGCAGAAGGCGTTCGCCGAGATGGGCGTGATGGACTACGCCAAGATCGACGTTGCCGAGCAGCTCGCCAAGGATGGCGCGATCGCCGAGGAGTTCGACGCCAGGATGTTCGTGGAGAAGTCTGTCGCTGCTGAATAGGGCGCCGCCGAATAACGGCTAATCGCAACGCACTGGTGAGTGCTCAATCCATTTCAGCGTGGCGGTTGGCGGCGCCCATGATGACGCTGCGGCCCATGCTGTTGCCAGGGCGGGGCTTGGTGACCAGCACGTTGTCGTTGCCGCTGCCGCTGCCGGCGATCACGTCGGGACTCTGGACGGAGGCGGGGTGGCGCGACGCCGTCAGCATCAGCACGCTCGCCGCTCCCAACGCACCACCGATGCCGACCGCAATCCAGGTCAGTATCCACATCAGGTGACGCATCGAGCCTTTCTCCATTGTCCGGCCGCTTGTTTACACGTTGCTGCAGAATGTTGATTTCACAATACTGTGCACCGGATCCTTGAAGCGTCACTATAGGGCAGCCCTGTGGCCGTCGCGCATCGGTTCAGGTTTCTGTTGTCGCGCTGCGCGAGACAATTGAATTATGCGCTATCCGCGCGCGTTCCGCGTGTTGCCAACGAGGACCGCGATCACCAGCAGCGCCGCCGGGACCACCAGTGGCCAAGGCATGGAGCGGACCAGCAGCACGCCGCCGACCGCGCCGGCGAGGTAGCCGATCCAAGTCAGCGCCAACAGTCGCGGCGTGGAGACCGAAGGCAGGGCGCGACCGGTCGGCCACGCCCGGTCGAGCGCCGCCTCGGCGATGCGGGCGAGCGTGCTGGTGACCACCACGGTGCTGACCGCCGTGTCGCCGAAGTGGGTGATCGCCGAGGCCTGCAGCCCCATGGCGAGCGCCACCAGCAGCAGCGCGGCTTCGGGCCCGATCATCGGCCCGATCGGCAGGAAGCCGACTCCGGCGAGCAGGACCGCCTCGAGCAGCAGCGGTACGGCCGGCCGGTGAAAGAGTCGCAGCAGCAGCCGGGCGAGCATTGCGCCGAGGAAGAAAGTGCCCAGCGGCGCCAGCCTTTTGGCCGCCAGATCGAAGTGGCCTTCGCCCAGCGAAAGGCCCGCCAATACGGTGTTCCCGGTCATGTTTGCAGCGAACACGCCGCCCATCGCGACGTAGCCCACGGCATCGGCGAGACCGGCGACGATGGTGAGCAGGCCGGCCTGCAACTGTGCCTTGTTGGCGATCATGGGCGTGGCACCCCGTTTCTCTATTCGGCATAGTCGAGCGTCAGACACGATGCCATTGGATACACTCACCCGACGTCGCCTGCTGCAGGCCAGCCCGCTCGCGATGCTGCCGCCGACGGCCGGGGCGCAGCGTTGGCCGACCCGCCCGTTGCGGTTCGTGGTGCCGGCGCCACCGGGCAACGGCATCCTCGACATCATGGCCCGCCTGATCGGCCACCAGCTCGCGGCGCGGCTCGGCCAGCAGGTGGTGATCGAGAACAAGCCGGGCGCTGCCAACAACATCGGCTCGGCGTTCGTCGCCCGCGCCCCGGCCGACGGCCACACGCTGCTGATGTGCAACAGCTCGCTGATCGTGGCGCCGTTCCTCTACGCCCACCTCGGCTACGACCCGATGGCCGACCTGGTGCCGGTGACCCAGGTGAACTCGGCGCCGCTGATGCTGGTGGTGCATCCGGACCTGCCGGCGAAGTCGGTGCCGGAGTTGATCGCGCTCGCCAAAGCCAATCCGGGCAAGCTGAACTACGGCTCGGCCGGCCTCGGCAGCACGCCCTATCTCGCGACCGAGCTGTTCAAGTCGATGACCGGAACCGACGTCGTGCACGTGCCCTACAAGGGCGGCGCGCCGGCGCTCGCCGACCTGGTTGCCGGACAGCTTTCGTTCATGATCGAGAACGTGCCGGGCAGCCTGCCGCTGGTGACGGACGGCCGGCTGAGGGCGCTCGCCGTGACCAGCCGTGCGCGCACCGCGCTGGTGCCCGACCTGCCGACCATGAGCGAGGCCGGGGTGGCGGGCTACGAGATGATCGGCTGGAGCGGTGTGTTCGTCGCCAAGGGTACTCCGCGCGCGATCATCGACCGGCTGGCACGCGAGGTTGACGCGATCCTGGGCGAGCTCGAGATGCGCGAGCAGCTGCGGAACCTTGGCGCCGAGCCGGTTGGCAGCACGCCCGTTGCGTTCGCTGCCTTCTACCGTTCCGAGGCCGAGCGCTGGGGCACGATCATCAAGGAACGCGGCATCAAGCCCGAGTAGGCGGGCTCAGGCCGCCTCTCGTTCAGACGACGTCGTAGGTGATCTCGACCTCTTCGCCGAAGCAGTGGCCCTGGCAGGTCAGGATCCAGTTGTTGGCGAGATCGTCGGCCGTATAGATGTCGTTCTTCGCCAGCACGACCTTGCCCTTGATGCGCTTGGCCGCGCACGAGGCGCAGAAGCCTTCCTCGCAGGACGACAA
>DASXQC010000221.1:0-5824 GCA_036493235.1 Reyranella sp. | reverse complement strand
AGCGGCGAGCCCGGGAAGACGATGCCGCCCACGGTTCGGACGTTGGCGATCTTGGCCAGCGCCGGCGCGCCGTGCCACTGGTCGATCGCCAGCGCCAGCGCCTTGCGCACGCGCGGATCGTCGAACGGCTTCTTCTGGTGGTTGGGCGTCAGGATGTTGCCGCAGTTCCAGTCGCTGTCCTGCACCCAGACCTTGTCGCCCAGCTCCTTGGTCAGCTGGTCGCGGGCCGACGGCGGCAGGCCGCGAAACTCGATCGAGGCGCGGTCGGCACGCAGGGCGTCGACGCGCACCGACTGCTTGGGCGAGAAGATGCCGACGATGCCGTCGAGGTGCGGCAGGCCCTTGTGATAGTAGTCCTTGTTGCGCTCGCCGGTGATCGACTGGCCGACCTCGTACTTGGCGAGCTTGAACGGGCCGGAGCCCATGATGTTCTTCTCGTACCAGTGAGGATCCTTCTCAAGGATGTCCTTCTTGTAGATCCAGGCGTAGGGATCGGCCAATGCCGGCAGGAAGGCCGTCGTTGCGTACTTCAGCTTGAACACTACGGTCTGGTCGTCGGTGGCCTGCACCGAATCGACCATCTCGTAGTAGCTCTGCCGCGCGCTGGTGACGCCCTTCGGCGGCTTGACGATGTACTGCCAGCTCGTCGCCACGTCCTGCGCGGTGAGCGGGCTGCCGTCGTGGAACTTCACGCCCTGCAGGATCTTGAAGGTGTAGGTCTTGCCGTCGTCGGTCGGCTTCGGCATCTCGGTGCAGAGGTCGCAGACGAACTCGGTGGTCGAGGCCGGATTGTCCGGCGGGACACGGATCAGCACGCTGTAATACGGCGCCGCGGTGTGAATCGTCGCGTACGTCGTCTCCCGGTGCGCGTCGAAGCTCGGCGGGGCGTCCGCGGGAATCAGATAGGTCAGGGTTCCGCCCTGCTTGGGCGTCTGGGCCCAGGCTGGGGTAATTGCGATTGCTGCCATCAGGCCAAGGCCGGCCCACACACCTCTTCGTACGCTCATCGCTTCCTCCGCTGCTCTTTTTCTTGTCGTCTGTTGAGCTCCCCGATCACGAGACAGTACGCGTCCCGCTACTTGACCTCGCTGCAGGCGACCCAGTGTCCGGGCTTCATCTCCCGGAGCGTCGGCCGCGCCTTCTTGCAATTCTCGACCGCCATCGGGCAGCGCGGATGGAACACGCAGCCGCTGGGCGGGTTGATCGGACTGGGTATCTCGCCGCGCGCCGGCCGGAACTGCCGTCCCGCCTCGACCCGTGGATCGGGCACCGGCACCGCCGAGAGCAGCGCTTGGGTGTAGGGATGCATCGGGTTGTCGAACAGCTCGTCGCTCTCGGCCATCTCGACGATGCGGCCGAGATACATCACCGCGACGCGCTGGCAGAGGTGGCGCACCACCGAGAGGTCGTGGGCGATGAAGAGATAGGTGAGATGGAAGCGCTCGCGCAAGTCTTCGAGCAGGTTCACCACCTGCGCCTGGATCGATACGTCGAGCGCCGAGACCGCCTCGTCGCAGACGATGAACTCCGGATCCATGGCGAGCGCACGGGCGATGCCGACGCGTTGGCGCTGGCCGCCCGACATCTCGTGCGGATAGCGGTCGACGAATTTGGGATCGAGGCCGCACACCGACAGGAGGTCCCTCACCTTGTCGCGGCGGCGGCGCGGATCGGGCTCCAGCCCGTGCACGCGGATCGGCTCGGCGATGATGTCGCCCACCTTCATGCGCGGATTGAGCGAGCTGTAGGGGTCCTGGAAGATCACCTGCATGCGCCGGCGCAGGCCGACCAGTTCCCTCGACGCCAGGCGGGCGATGTCCTGGCCGTCATAGAAGATCTGCCCTTGCGTCGGCTTCTCGAGCCGCAGGATGCAGCGGCCGGTCGTGGTCTTGCCGCAGCCGCTCTCACCCACCAGCCCCAGCGTCTCGCCGCGGGCGATCGAGAAGTCGACGCCGTCGACCGCTTTCACGTCGCCGACCTTGCGGCTCACCACCATGCCTTCGGTGATCGGGAAGTGCATGGCGAGGCCACGCACCTCGAGGAGCGGCGTCGTGCCCGGCTGGTCTCTCATGCGGCGGACTCCCGAGCTTTCTCACGCGCCTCGGCGACCTCGGCGCTGCGAAAGCACGCGGCGAGATGACCCTGCCCGCCGACGGCGTCGAGCGTGGGATAGGCGGTCGCGCACTTGTCGACGGCGAAGCGGCAGCGCGGCCGGAAGGCGCAGCCGCCATCGAGCTTGGTGAGGTCGGGCGGCGAGCCCTCGACCGGATCGAGCCGCGCCCGGCGCGGCTGGTCGAGCCGCGGCACCGACTTCAAAAGCGCCACCGTGTAGGGATGGCGCGGGTCGTGATAGATCGCCTCGGCGGTCCCGGCCTCGACGATGCGGCCCGCGTACATGACGTTCACGCGGCTGGCGTAGCGCGCGACTACGCCGAGATTGTGGGTAATGATGATCTGCGCGACGCCGAGCTTCCGGGTCAGCGACTTCATCAGCTCGAGGATCTGCGCCTGGATGGTGACGTCGAGCGCCGTGGTCGGCTCGTCGGCGATAATCAGCTTCGGATTGCAAGCGAGCGCCACGGCGATCATCACGCGCTGGCGCATGCCGCCCGAGAGCTGGTGCGGGTATTGCCTGAGCCGCCGCCGCGAATCGGCGATGCCGACCATCGCCAGCAGCTCGACCGCGCGCTTGTCGGCTTCCTCGCGCGTGGCGCCCTGGTGCTGCTCCAGCGTCTCGGTGATCTGCCGGCCGATGGTGAGCACGGGATTAAGCGAGGTCATCGGCTCCTGGAACACCATGCCGATGTCTCGGCCGCGCACCGCGCGCATCTCCTCCTCGGGCAGCTTGCGCAGGTCGCGGCCGTCGAACAGCACCTCGCCGGAGACGATCCTGCCGGGCGGATTGGGGATCAGGCGCATGATCGACAGCGCCTCGACCGACTTGCCCGAGCCCGATTCGCCCACGATCGCGACGGTCTCGCCCGCCTCGACGGTATAGGAAATGCCATCGACGGCGCGGACGACGCCCGCACCGGTACGGAACTCGGTATGAAGCTCCCGTACCTCCAGCAATGGCGGCATACGGTCTTCCTGCGCGCCCATTGGGGGAGCGTCGTCTCGGGTTGTGAAGCCTGTTTCCTCCGCACACGCTGCCCGCCGTTACGCGCGGGCGCAGCCTCTTTCGGGCCGCGAAAACCTTACGGCGGGTTCAGGGACCCTGCAAGGTAATCACCCCGCGACCCTAGGCCGCTGTGCCAGCAACGCAACCAGGACGCCCAAGGCGCCCAAAATCGCGAACAGGCTAAGCGACCAGACGTAGCTGCCGCTCCAGTCGCGCAGCGCGCCGGAGACAACAGGACCGGCTGCTTGAGCCAGAGTTTGCACGCTCAGCACCACGCCGCGGATCGCGCCGAAGCTCTCGCGGCCGAAGTAATCGGCCCACGCCACCGGCAGCAACGTCATCAGGCCGCCGATGCCGAGCCCAAACAGACCGGCCGCAATGTACGCTCCGTGGACCGTGGTGATCTCAATCAGGCCGAAGCAGCCGATCGTCATCACCACTGCCGTCGCCGCCATGGCGTAGCGCAGGGGCCAGCGTCGCGGCAGGAAGCCGAGGCCGAAGCCGGACACGGCCGACATCGCCGAGAAGACACCGATCACCGTCGCGGCGGCGATCGGCGTCAGGCCGCGTTCGATCAGGTGCGCTGCCTGGTGCAGGCTGACGCCGGCCTGCACCGGATAGACCAGCACGGTGTAGAGCGACAGCAGCCAGAAGGCCCGCGTGCGCATGGCCTCGGCGCGGCTGAAGCGCGGCTCGGGCGCAGCGGCCTTCGCGCCGGGCCTGGCGTGGTCGGGCTCGAGGCCAAGATCCTCGGGCCGGCGCACCAGGAACAGGAAGATCGGCAGGAAGCCCACCGCCAGCACCGTCGTGCCGACCGCCAGCCAGCCCTGCCGCCAGCCGCCGTTCTGCATGGCCAGCTGGGCGACGACCGGGATCACGACCAGGCCCAGCATCTGGAACAGCGTCGTGAAGGCGGTGGCGAAGGTGCGCCGGGAGACGAACCAGTTGTTCACCGCGGCATAGAGGCCGAGGTCGAACGGGCTCGCCCACACCATGCGCGCGAACACGAACAGGATGTAGAAGACGACCAGCGATGGCGCGACCGACAGACCCATGGTCGCGAGCCCCATCGACAGGATGGCGAGGCAAAGGATGAGCCGCGGGCCGCGCCGGTCGAGCATCGGCCCCAGCATCGGCGACACGAAGGCCGCCAGCAGCCCACCGAGCGAGACCGCGCCGGCGATCGAGGCGCGCGACCAGCCGAACGCCTCGGTCATCGGAATGACGAACACCGATAGCACCGCCACCGCCGGCCCTTGCCGCGCAAAGCCCGCGAGGCTGAGGGAGGCCAGCACGATCCAGCCGTAATAGAAAGGAAGCCGCGGCGCGAGCAGGCGCGGCAGGAGCGGCGGCTTCATGTCGTTGAAGTCTTGCGCGGCTCTAGCGTGGGAGCAAGGATCGCTCATGATCCTGCGAAACATCGCCGTCGCGCTTGCGCTCGGCCTCGCGACGGCCGCGCACGCCGACCCGCTCGCGATCGAGAGCCAGGGCAGCTTCTTCATCGGCGGCCACGACGTGAAGTCCGACGCGCTCTCGGGCCTCTCCGCCTACGATGCGTCCGGCACCGTCACGGTCGGGCAGATGTACGTGCACTACCAGGTGCCGGTTGCATCCAAGGGCCTGCCGGTCACGCTGATCCACGGCTGCTGCCTTACCGGCAAGACCTGGGAGACGACGCCCGACGGCCGCATGGGCTGGGACGAGTACTTCGTGCGCGCGGGCTTCCCGACCTACGTGATCGACCAGGTGGGGCGCGGCCGTTCGGCCATCGATCCGACGCCGTTGAACGAGGTCAAGACCGGCAAGCGGCCGCCCTCAGACACGCCACCGGTCTTCTCGGCCGGCCACGAGGCGGCGTGGGCGATCTTCCGCTTCGGGCCCAAGTACCCGGAGGTCTACGACGGCATGCAATTCCCGCTGCAGGCGCAGGAGGAGTTCTGGAAGCAGATGGTGGCCGACTGGGCCGCCGCCCTGCCGCGGCCCAACCCGACCGTGCCGGCGCTGTCGCAGCTCGCAATCAAGCTCGGCGGCACCATCCTGATCAGCCATTCGCAGTCGGGCATCTATCCCTTCCAGACGGCGGCGCTGAACACGCAGGGCATCGCGGCGATCGTATCGATAGAGCCGGGCGGCTGCCCGACCGGCGACCTCAAGCCCTACGTCAACATCCCGACGCTGGTGCTGTTCGGCGACTATGTCGACCTGTCGCCGCGCTGGGCGCCGCGGCTGAAGGAGTGCCGCGCCTACGCCGAGCAGATGAAGAATCTCGGCGGCAAGACCGAGCTGGTCGTGCTCCCGGAGATCGGCATCAAGGGCAACTCGCACATGCTGATGCAGGACAGGAACAGCCTCGAGCTCGCCGGCTGGCTGGTGGCCTGGCTGAACAAGCATGTCGAGATGAAGAAGCCCTGAGTCTTCCGGACCGCGAGCCTCCGGCTCACTCAAGCTCATGAGCGAGCCGGAGTCTCGCGGTCCGGAAGAGAAGACTAAGTCCTCGCCGCAACCACCTTGTCGGCCAGCTTGAGGAAGTCCGGGCCGAGCACGCGGGTCGGCTCGAACTTGGTCTTGCCGAGATTGCGCAGGACTGCGTACTCGTCGGCCACGGCGCGGCGATGGACGATCACCGTGTCGATCGCCGGCAGCACCAGGATGAACTGGCCGAACTGCCCGCTCGCCATGAACGCGCCCGCCCAGGCGGGCGAT
>DASXQC010000220.1:0-3011 GCA_036493235.1 Reyranella sp. | reverse complement strand
TACGCTACGAGGTCGTGGCGCTCGATCGGCTGATCCTCGACGAGCCCCAACGCGTCGGCGTCATGCTGCGCGACAGCGTTGCCGCACTTGCCACTGAATCCTGGCTCCCTGTCGCGATGCATCCGTTCGCCGATGTCACCGGCGCGCTGCGTGTCCTGCAGGGCGCGCGCCATATTGGCAAGCTCGCGCTCAGCCGTACGCGCTTCCGTAGCGATGCGACCTACGTGATAAGCGGTGGCACCGGCGCGATCGGTCGCGAGCTTGCCGCGTGGATGGTCGAACAGGGTGCGCGGCACCTGCTCCTGCTGACGCGCCGCGCTGTCGAGATCCAGATCGCTGGCGCGACGGTGCGCACCGAGGTCGTCGACCTGGACAATGCCGCCGCGGTGCGTCGCGTCCTGGAAAGCGCAGCGCCAGCCATCAAGGGCGTCTTCCATCTCGCCGCCGAGCTGCACGACGCGACCGCCGCGACGATGACTCGCGCACAGCTCGACGCGGCGTTCGGCGCAAAGCTGCATGGCGCGGAGGCCCTGGACACCGCGACACGAGCGTTGAAACTCGATCACTTCGTGCTGTTCGGCTCGCTCGCCGGGCGACTGGGCGCGGCGGGTCAGGCGAACTACGCCGCGGCCAACGCCGCGCTCGAAGCGATCGTCGCAAGCCGACGCGCCAAAGGCCAGCCGGCGACATTGATCGATTGGGGCGCCTGGCGCGGCCTCGGCATGGCGCGCGACCTTCAGGGTCCGGCGCTCGACGCCCGTACCGCGTTAGCGGCGATGGACGTTGCACTCGCGAGCGACGTCGCGCGCGTCGCGGTGAATGCCGGCGCCCGCACCGATGCTGCAGCGACGGCCGCCTTTGCCAAGCGCTTCGAGGCGGCGATCGGCAACAATGCCAAGCGCGAGGTGCTGGAGGAGCTCGTCGAGACGCTGGTGCGGCGCATCCTCGGCCTCGGCGACTTGCCGCTCGAGCGGCATCGCCCATTTGCGGAGCTCGGTCTCGATTCGCTGATGGCCGTCGAGTTGCGCAACGCGCTGGGCGCAGCGATCGGACGTGTGCTGCCGACCAGTCTGGTGTTCGATCACCCGACGGCCGATGCGCTCGTCACCCATCTCGCGGTGGAGCTTGGCGTTGCCGCGCCGCCGGCTCCGGTCATGGTGCCTCTGCCTATTCATGTTGCTGCGCCAACGCCCGTCGAGCCGGCCGCAGTCGACGATCTTGCAGACGACGACGCCTTGGCGCTCCTGGAACGGAAGTTGAGTCATGCCGGATACTGAGCCGACCAACCGCTCCGCGACGGCGGTGAAGCGGGCCCTGGCGATGATCCAGGCCCTGGAGTCGAAACTTGCGAAAGCCGAGCAGGCGGCGCGCGCGCCGATCGCCGTTGTCGGCATCGGCTGCCGCTTCCCGGGCGACGTCTCGAACGCCGCGGCCTACTGGCGCCTGCTGAGCGAAGGGCGCGACGCGATCACCGAGGTGCCAGCGAGCCGCTGGGATCTCGACGCCTACTATGACCCCGACCCCGACAAGCCGGGCAAGACCAACTCTCGCTGGGGCGGCTTCCTGTCGGACGTCGACCTGTTCGACGCCGCGCTGTTCGGTGTCGCGCGGCGCGAGGCCGAGTCGATGGATCCGCAGCACCGGCTGCTGCTCGAGACGGCGTGGGAAGCGTTCGAGGACGCCGGCATCGCCCCCGACGGGCTGATCGGCCGACAGATCGGCGTGTTCGTCGGCCTGAGCACCTCCGACTACGGCACGCTGCTGGGCGCCGGCCGCGACGAATCGTGGATCGACGCCTATGCCGCGCTCGGCAATGCGCCCAGCATCGCCGCGGGCCGTCTTGCCTATGCCTTTGGCACGCAGGGACCGGCGATGATGGTCGACACCGCGTGCTCCTCATCGCTCACCGCTGTGCACCTCGCTGTCCAGGCATTGCGCGCGGGCGAATGCGGCACGGCGCTCGCCGCCGGCGTGAACCTGACCCTGTCGCCGGCGCTCACGATCAACTTCTCGAAGGCGCGCATGCTGGCCGCCGACGGCCATTGCAAGACCTTCGATGCCGATGCGGACGGCTATGTGCGCGGCGAGGGCTGCGGCGTGCTGGTGTTGAAGCGTCTGGCCGATGCCGAGGCGGCGGGTGACCGCGTGCTGGCGGTGATCCGCGGCACCGCCGTGAACCAGGATGGCCGCAGCGCGGGTCTCACCGCGCCCAACGGGCCCGCGCAAGAGGCGGTGATCCGAGCCGCACTCACCAACGCCGGCCTCTCTCCGGACGCCGTCGACGCCATCGAAGCGCACGGCACCGGCACCTCCTTGGGTGATCCGATCGAGATGCATGCGCTGGCTGCCGTGTTCGCCGGCCGCACCAAGCCGCTGCGGGTCGGCTCGGTGAAGACCAACATCGGCCACACCGAGGCCGCCGCTGGCGTCGCCGGCCTGATCAAGGCCGTGCTGATGCTGCGCCATCAGACGGTGCCGGCCAGCCTGCACTTCAAGACGCTCAATCCGCACATCGACCTCGGCGGCGTGCCGATCGAGATCCCGACCGCACCGACAGCGGCTGAACTCGGCTGCGTGGGCGTGAGCTCGTTCGGCTTCTCCGGCACCAACGCGCATGTTGTGCTCGAACGGGCGCCAGTGAAGACCGCGACCGATCCACGGCCAGCGCATCTGCTGGCGCTGTCCGCCCGCGATCCCGCCGCGCTCGAGCAACTGCGCGCGCGCTGGCTCGAAACTCTTGCCGCACCCAACGCCGACCTCGCCGCGCTAGCCCGCAGCGCCGCCGGCCGTGCCCGCCTGCCCCATCGCCTGGCCGTCGTTGCCGCCGATGCCACGGCTGCACGGACGGCGCTCTCGACCGCGACAGCGTCTGCCGCCGGCCGTCCGCGCGTCGCCTTCCTTTGCACCGGGCAGGGCTCGACCTACGCCGGTATGGCCGCCGGGTTGATGGATCTCTCGCCGCTGTTCCGCTCGATCGTGGAGCGCTGCGATGCGGTGATGGGTCTCGACCG
>DASXQC010000219.1:0-6814 GCA_036493235.1 Reyranella sp. | reverse complement strand
AATCCCGCGGTCGCTGACTGCTGCGCAATCTCGAGCGCCGTCGAGGCATAGCCGACGGCGCCCATCGCGTTCGAGACCCCATAGGGTACGACGAACGGCTTCTTGCCCTCGGCGCGCAGCCGGCCGGCCAGCGCGCCGATCGCACCATTGCGGTCGCCATTCCAGGGCACGTCGTGCAGGTGTGCGCCGAACAGTCGGTTGAGCAGGGCGTTGCCGGTCTTGTCGTAGTCGGCCGACGGTGGGGCGAGGCGGCCATGATAGACCGCGAGGTGGCAGGCGAGCCCGAGCTTCGCCGCGGCAGCGGCAACCTGGCGCTGGCTGTTGGATTGGACCACGCCTCCCGAAACGAGCGTGTCGGCGCCGGCCGCGATCGCCTCGTGCAGCACCGTGTCGAGCTTGCGCAGCTTGTTGCCGCCGAAGCCGACACCGGTGCAGTCCTCGCGCTTCACCCAGAGGCGCGGGCCATCGAGATGCGCCGACAGCCGGCGCATCGGCTCCAGCGGCGTCGGCAGATGCACAAGCCCCAGCCGCGGGAAACGGCCGAGATCGGCTTCCAGCCGGTCCGTCGGCTTCACTCGAGCTTCACGCCGGCGAACTTGACGACCTCGGCCCACTTGGCGACCTCCGAGCGGCGGAAGCGGGCGAAGTCCTCGGGCGAGCCGCCGCCAACGATGCCGCCGACGGACACGAAAGCATCGGCCACGTCCTTGGTCTTGAGCGTCGCTGCGGCAGCGTCATGGATGCGCGTGCGGTCGGCGAGGCTCGCGCCGCCCGGCGAGAACAGGCCGTACCAGTTGTCCGAATTGATCCGCGGATAGCCGAGCTCGCCGATGGTCGGCAGCTCCGGCAGCAAGGGCGAGCGGACCTCGGAGGTGACGGCGAGCGGCTTCAGCGCGCCCGAGCGGATGTGCGGCAGCAGCACCGGAACGTCGAGGATGGTGCTGTTGATCGTGCCCGCCAGCAGGTCGTTGGTGCAGGGTGCGGCGCCGCGATAGGGCACATGCACGAGATCGGTGCCGGTCTCGCGCTTGAACAGCTCGATCGCGAGATGGGTGATGCCGCCGGTGCCGGCCGAGCCGCAGGTCCACTTGCCGGGCTCCGTCTTGAGGCGCGCGAGGAAGGTCTTGAAGTCGTTGATCCCCGACTTGGCGTTGACGACCAGGAGCTCCTGCACCTTCACCACCAGGATGACTGGCGCGAGGTCGCGCTCGGGATCGTACGGCATGCGCGGCATCAGGCTCTGCATGATCGAGCCGGCCGAGGCGCTGGCGATACCCATGACGTGCGGGTCGGAGCCGGCCTTGGCGACGACGTCCATGCCCGTGACGCCGGCGACGCCGCTCTTGTTCTCGACCACCACCGGCTTGCCGAGTTGCGCCGACATGCCCTGCGCCATGTGGCGGCCGAAGATGTCGGCCGGACCGCCGGCGGGGAAGGGCACGATCAGGGTGAGGGGCTTGCTCGGAAAGGCCTGCGCACGGGCCGTCGTCGCAAGCGACAGGGAGCCCAGCCCGGCAAGTGCGCCGCGGCGCGAGAGCTTCATTATGTCCTCCGATTATCAGCCACGAGTCTGCGCTATTGCCCGAACCCGGTCCAGCCGACCGCCGCGCCCATCGCCAACATCCACAGCGGATGGACCCGGAAGCGCAGCAGCAGCGCTGTGCTCACGGCCGTGATCGCGACGAAGATCCAGTCATGGTCGACGGTGCGGGCGATGATGATGGCGCTCGCCGCCACCAGCCCGACCGAAATGGGCACGAGCCCAGCCTGCACGGCGGCGCGCCATGGCTTGTCCTGGGAGCGGCGCCACAGCCTGAGCGCGATCACGGTCACGATCGACGAAGGCCCGAAGATCGCGACGGTCGTCACCAGCATGCCGGCGAAGCCCGCGACCTGCCAGCCGATCAGCGGCGCCACCATCATGTTGGGTCCGGGGGCCGCTTGGGCCAGCGCATAGAGCGCGGCGAAGTCGGCGCCGGTCATCCAGTGATGCACGTCGACCACCTGGCGGTGCATCTCCGGCAGGGTGGTGTTGCCGCCGCCGAAGGCGATCAGCGAGAGCTGGGCGAAGATCAGCGCCAGCGCGGTCAGGGTCTCGCTCATGCGCGGACTTTCATCATCAGGAAGATACTGACGGGCGCAGCGATCAGCATGGTCGGCACCAGCGGGAGGTGGAAGCCCGCGATCGCCGCCAGGATTGCCAGCGCGATGGCGATGGCGAACGGCCGGCGGCGCAGCGCCGTCGCGAGCTTCAGCGCCATCGAGATCAGCAGCCCGGCCGCTGCCGCGGCGAGGCCGGCGAACATGTGCACGACGTGCGGGTCGTGGCTGAAGCGCGCATAGACCACACCCAGCGCCACCACGATCGCGGTGGGCGCGGCGATCAGGCCGGCGAGCGCCGCCACGGCGCCGAAGATGCCGCGGAAATGGAGCCCGATCGCGACCGACAGGTTGATGATGTTGCCGCCCGGCAGGAACTGGCAAAGGCTCAACAGCTCGCTGAATTCCGCGCCGGTCAGCCAGCGGCGCTTCTCGACCACCATGTGGCGGGCGAGCGGCAGCACGCCGCCGAACCCCGTCAGGCCCAGGAGAAGGAACCCGCTGAACAGGGCGCCGACCGTCGGCGCGTCTCGCTCCATTTCCGCCATGATGGGCCGGTGCTAAGGGCCGCTGGACCGGAAGTCCAATATGTGATTTCGCAGGTAGCTATATGCAGCGTGTCTGGCTGGATTGCGGCCCGAAACACCGTATTGGCGAAGCCGCGGGCCAGCGACTAAATTGACCCCATGGCAGACTTTCCGAAGAAGACCTTGGCCGACTGGGAGAAGCTCGCCGCCAAGGAGCTGCGCGACAAGCCGCTCGAGGCGCTGAACTGGACGACCCCCGAGGGCATCGTCGTGAAGCCGATCTACACGGCGGAGGACCTCGAGGGGCTCGAGACCGCGGGCGCGCTGCCGGGCTTCCCGCCGTTCCTGCGCGGACCCAAGGCCACGATGTATGCTGGCCGTCCCTGGACGGTACGCCAGTACGCAGGTTTCTCGACCGCCGAAGAGAGCAACAAGTTCTACCGCGCCAACCTCGCAGCCGGACAGATGGGCCTGTCGGTAGCATTCGATCTCGCGACGCATCGCGGCTACGACAGCGATCATCCGCGCGTCGTGGGCGATGTTGGAAAAGCTGGTGTGGCGATCGATAGCGTCGAGGACATGAAGATCCTGTTCGACGGCATCCCGCTCGACAAGATGACCGTGTCGATGACGATGAACGGCGCCGTCCTGCCGGTACTGGCGGGCTACATCGTCGCGGCCGAGGAGCAGGGTGTGCCGCAGGACAAGCTGGGCGGCACGATCCAGAACGACATCCTCAAGGAGTTCATGGTCCGGAACACCTATATCTATCCGCCCGGACCCAGTATGCGCATCGTGGCCGACATCATCGAGCACACGGCCAAGTACATGCCGAAGTTCAACTCGATCTCGATCTCCGGCTATCACATGCAAGAGGCGGGATCGACGCTGGTCCAGGAACTCGCGTTCACGCTCGCCGATGGTTTGGAGTACGTGCGCGCAGCGAAAGCCAAGGGGCTCGACATCGATGCCTTCGCGCCGCGGCTCTCGTTCTTCTTCTGCATCGGCATGAACTTCTTCATGGAGGCTGCGAAGCTGCGTGCCGCGCGCTTCCTGTGGGCGGAGCTGATCAAGCCGTTCGAGCCCAAGAAGGCCGATTCGCTGTCGCTGCGCACGCACTGCCAGACCTCGGGTGTGTCTCTGACCGAGAAGGATCCCTTCAACAACATCATCCGCACCGCCTACGAGGCGATGTCGGCGGTGCTGGGCGGCACGCAGTCGCTGCACACCAACGCCTTCGACGAGGCGATCGCGCTGCCGACCGTGCAGTCGGCGCGCGTCGCGCGCAACACGCAGCTCATCCTCCAGAACGAGACCGGCGTCACCAAGGTCGTCGATCCGCTGGCCGGCTCCTATTACGTCGAATCGCTGACCGCCAGCCTGATCGCCGAGGCGCGCAAGCTGATCGCCGAAGTCGAGGAGCTGGGCGGCATGACCAAGGCGGTCGAGGCCGGCATGCCGAAGCTACGGATCGAGGAGGCCGCGGCGCGCAAGCAGGCCCGCATCGACCGCGGCGAGGAGATCGTGGTCGGCGTCAACAAGTTCCAGCTGAAGCAGGAAGACCCGATCAACATCCTCGAGATCGACAACGACGCGGTGCGCGAATCGCAGGTGACGCGCCTCAACACCATCCGCAAGAGCCGCGACGAGGCCAAGTGCGTCGCGGCGCTGAAGGCGCTGGGCGAGGCGGCGCGCAACGGCACCGGCAACCTGCTCGGGCTGTCGATCGAGGCGACGCGGGCGCGTGCGACGGTGGGCGAGATCTCGTCGGCGCTGGAAGGCGTCTACGGCCGCTACCAGGCGACCATCCGCTCGATCGCCGGCGTCTATGCCAGCGAATGGGAAGGTGACGAAGGCCTGGCCCGCATCCGCACCGACATCGCCGCTTTCGCCGAAGAGGAGGGCCGCCGGCCGCGCCTGATGGTCGTGAAGATGGGCCAGGACGGCCACGATCGCGGCGCCAAGGTGATCGCCACCGCCTTCGCCGACTTAGGCTTCGACGTCGATATCGGCCCGCTGTTCCAGACCCCGGCCGAGGCCGCGCGGGCGGCGATCGAGAACGACGTGCATGTGATCGGCGTGTCGAGCCAGGCGGCGGGCCACAAGACTTTGGTGCCGCAGCTGATCGAGGAGCTGAAGAAGCAGGGCGGCGACGATGTGATGGTCGTGGTCGGCGGCGTCGTGCCGGCCCAGGACTACGACTTCCTGAAGAAGGCCGGCGTCGCGGCGATCTACGGGCCGGGCACCAACATTCCTGCGGCTGCCGCGGAGATCCTGGCTTTCCTGCGCCAAGGCAACCAGAAGCGCGCCGCGTAGCCCTCTTTTGCTGGGGACGCGCCACTCCCTGGCGCGTCATGAGCGCGCTGGAAGCGCGCGGTCCATCCGAGCATGAGAAGACGCGCCACAGAGTGGCGCACCCCCAGCAAAAGGCCTGTGGATAAGGCCTCGCCTGCGAGTCTCATTATGGGCAATGGACCGTGTCTCCAGCCCTGCTTTCCGCGCCAGAAACTCGCGGCCATTGCCTTTATTAGGTGTTCGATAACGCAGTGATGCAGTGTTGCGCGGATGATGTTGCGTGCTTCGCGCCTGCTCTCGCTCACCGGCTGCCGATGCCGATGGTCTCGGCAGTTGCGCCGACCCCGGCCCGAACGAGGTGTTTTTCGCGTGACCAGAGAATCGGTGGATTCGTGGACTCCCGGGCGAAAACGCTGATGCGCCAGAGGCTTAGGAGTCCACTCGGCACTGGACTCCTGTGGACTCCGCTGCGCTCGCTACTGCACTGTGTCGCGGAAGAAGAGCATGCGGCCGCGGATGGTGCCGAAGAAGGTCTTGGCTTCGAGCTTGACCGGATAGCGCAGCGGCGTGTCGTCCATGTGCGCGAGCCAGACGCGCATCGGCCGTTGCGCATCGGTCTCGGCTTCCTCCTGCTCGTCGGGGAACTCGCCGGCGACCCGCTTGGTGTAGATGTCGCAAACCAGCAGGTCGCCCTTGGCTTGCGGCACGCCGGCCGTCTGCGGCGACTCGGTGCCGACCTTCTTCAGGATGATGTCGATGCGCCGCTTGCCGTCGTTCGACGGCACGGTGCGGTCGCACGCCGCGTCGCCTGCCGCGCCGACAGAGATCGCCGCCGACAGCGGATCGAGCGACGCCACGGCCGTGTCCTCCGGAATCACCTGCTTCGGTGTCGGCTTCCATTCCGGATTGAAGGTCTGGCTCGTCATGCCGCCCGGCCCGTACTGGGCGAGCCAGGTACGCGGCTGCCCGCCGATCATCAGCGACAGCGAGCCGTTCGACGGCTGCATGCCCTGCGGCAGGAATCCGCCCAGGGCGCGGTTGCGGCCCTCGTACTGCATGGTCAGCGTCTTCAGGATGCCGTCCTTGTAGACGTGGCTCTCGATGTCGTAGCGGTTGCCCGCGTACTTTGCGGTGAAGTCGATGCGAAATCCGGACATGCCGACGAAAGTGATCTCGTAGCCGGCCTGAATCTGGCGTGTCGTCTGGGCGAACGCACTGGGTGCGGCGCAGCACAAGGCCAGGACGGCCAGGGCCGTACGAAAACTCATGAAATCGTGCTCCACCGGGGGACTTACCTCGGGCTCCCGGGCACGATAGAAGGCCCACGCCCCCCGCGCCACCCGCCAGAGCCCCCAACAGGCCCCCCTATGTCGCCCCCGGTCAACGACCGTCCTCCTGCCATCAGCGTCGACCGTTCGTGGGCCGTGCTGCAGATCCTGGGCCGACACCTGTGGCCGAAGGGGGAGAGGACGCTGCGTGTCCGGGTCGTCGCAGGGCTTGTGCTGTTGATTTTCGCCAAGCTCGCCAACGTCTACGTGCCGATCCTCTACAAGCACGCCGTCGACGGGCTGGGCGGCAAGGCCCAGGTGGTGGCGGTGCCGATCGCGATGATCCTGGCCTACGGCTTCGCCCGGGTGCTGGCCCAGGCGTTCGGTGAAGTGCGCGACGCGATCTTCGCCCCGGTCTCCCAGCGGGCGATCCGCAACCTCGCCCTCGAAGTGTTCGACCATCTCCACGCGCTCAGCCTCCGTTTCCATCTCGAGCGCCAGACCGGCGGCCTGAGCCGGGTCATAGAACGCGGAACCCAGGGGATGGAGTTCCTGATCCGGTTCACGACCTTCAACATCCTGCCGACCCTGTTCGAGATCGGCCTGGTGGGTGTGATCCTGTGG
>DASXQC010000218.1:0-9037 GCA_036493235.1 Reyranella sp. | reverse complement strand
CACGCGGCGCTGCAGCGTCGATGTCGAATTATAGAGATGGACGATCGCCCGCTTGGCGCCGCGGCACGCCTCGAAGGTGCGCTCGATCAGCTCGGGCCGCGACTGCGTCAGCACCTGGATGGTGACGTCGTCCGGGATCATCTTCTTCTCGATCAGCTCGCGCACGAAATCGAAGTCGGTCTCGGACGCGGCGGGGAAGCCGACCTCGATCTCCTTGAAGCCCATCTCGCAGAGCAGCGTGAACATCCGGGTCTTGCGATCGGAGTCCATCGGCTCGATCAGGGCCTGGTTGCCGTCACGGAGATCGACGGCGCACCAGATCGGCGGCTTGGTGATGACCTTGTTGGGCCACTGCCGATCCTTGATCTCGACCGGCTTGAACGGAACGTACTTCTCGCCCGCGTTGGGCATCATGGGTTTTTGAACGGACATTGGAGACCTGCGACTTTTACTGAGTAATGAGACGGACGACTGAGGGACCCGCGGCGTTCCCGGTGCCCTTGTTTTCAAGGGTTCGGGAGGCGGGTCAGCGAATAAGTCGAAGCGTCGGCAGTCGCAGCATTACGGCGCGGGAGATTAGCGATTTACGGGCCGCCGTCAACCCGAGGGAAAGGGGCGAAGCAAATAGGGCGGCTTGCGCCGCCCTATCGCCGGAACATCTCAGTTACCGAGGGGGATGTTGAAGTTCAGATTGAGGCCGGACGGGCCCTGCTGCATGGGCGCCACGTACATCGGCTGGGGCGCCACGAAGGTCGGGCCGCGTTCCACGACGACCGGGCGTTCGTGAACGACGACCGGACGATCATGGCGATAGTGCTCGTAGCGCTCGTGCTCGTAGCGCTCGTGGGCGTAGCGATCGTGATCGTGGCGATAGTGATCGCGATCCCAGTTGTCGTAGGCCATCGCGCCGCTCGACGCGGCGAGGAAGAGGAAACCGGTGCCGAGGGTGGCGCCGAAAAGACGGGTGAGACGCATGGGCTTTGTACCTCCGCTGACATCATTGAGTACGGAGGCACCCCCCTGATTCATCTCCGCCGAATTGAGGCATTGTCGGGAATTGTGAGGGCTGGTTTCGCCATATTCGGCGGGCCGGTCGCGGGTCACAAAAAAGACGCGCCACGGATGTGGCGCGTTTCGAAGGTCACGCAATTCGGTTCTTTACCGGACGACCAGTCCGTAGGTCGGCTCCGGCCCGTAGTACGGATTGTAGTTGTAGCCGTAGCGGTACGCCGGCGGCGGATAGTAGTAAGCCGGCGGCGGTGGCGCGTAGTAGTACGGATGGTAGTAGGACGAGGCGACCGCAGCGCCCGTCACGGCGCCAGCCAGGGCGCCCAGCGCAAAGGCCGGGCCACCGCCGTAGTAGCCGTGGTGATAGTAGTGCCACGGACGTGCATCGGCGGCGGTCGTCGCCAGGACACCTGCCGCGGCGATCGCCGCGACGGCCGACACTCGGCCCAATCGACTCTTCAAGATGCTGCGCATGCCAAGCCTCCTTTCGAAGCCCAGAGTTAACGTTCTCATGTCCGAATAGATCGGTATCGAATGCGACATCTGCGGGGAATTTCACGACCGCTTGCCGCCACGTTTCACCTTAGTCAGGTCTACCGAACGAACATGCCGAAGAGCTGACCCACCGCCGCCTGCGGATTGGAACCGTAAGACTGCGACTGATAGTAGGGTTGCTGCGGATAGTACTGCTGCTGCGGGTAGTATCCTTGATAGTAGGAGTAGTTCGCGCCGGACGGCGGTGCGCCGTAACGCGGGCCCCACGTCCAGCCGCAGTTCGACCAGGGCGTATTGCAACTCTGGGCGCTGGCGGTCGAGGCCACGCCCACTACGGCTACGAGGCCGACGGCGATGGCCGCCGAAGCCCGAACCAGCCGGGTCTTCAAATCGATGCGCATGGCACGAACTCCTGTGAACCTGCGATCGGCTTAACGCTCCTCGCAGGCCTTCAGGTCGGCATCGAATGCGGCATCTGCGGGGAATTTCGCAGTCGACCGCCGCCATGTTTCGCACACGGCCTCGTGACGGCTAAGATGCAACGAAATGCGTGGAGGAAATGCGATGGCGGGCCCGCTTGCCGGTGTGAGGATTCTCGATTGCACCACGGTCGTGCTCGGTCCGTGGGCCGCCCAGCAGCTCGGCGACCTCGGCGCCGACGTGATCAAGATCGAGCCGCCCGAGGGCGACACCACGCGCGTGCTGGGACCGGCGCGCAATCCCGGCATGGCCGCGTTCTATCTCGGCTGTAACCGCTCCAAGCGCTCGATCGTGCTCGACCTCAAGCAGGAGGCCGGCCGCAAGGCGCTGTTCAAGCTGGCAGAGACCGCCGACGTGCTGATGCACAACTATCGGCCTGCGCCAGCGAAGCGCCTGGGCGTCGAGTACGAGAAGTTCGAGGCGATCAATCCGAAGCTGGTGTATGTCGCGGCCTACGGCTATCGAGCGACCGGTCCGCTCGGACCGAAGGCGGCGTACGACGACATCATTCAGGCCGGCTCGGGCCTCGCCTCGCTGCAGAGCGTGGTGGCGGGACAGCCGCGCTTCCTGCCGACCATCGTCGCCGACAAGACCAGCTCCAACGGCGTGGTCTCGGCACTTCTCGCGGGGCTGGTCGCACGCGAGCGTACCGGGAAGGGTCAGGCGATCGAGGTGCCGATGTTCGAGACCCTGGTCTCGTTCGTTATGGTCGAGCATCTCTATGGCGAGAGCTTCAGGCCAGCGCTCGACACGGCCGGCTACAAGCGCGTGCTCAACAAGGAGCGGCGGCCCTATCCGTCGAAGGACGGTTACTTCGCGTTGCTGCCCTACACCGACGGCCACTGGAAGGAGTTCTGCACGCTGGTCGGCCGGCCCGACCTCGCTGCCGATCCGCGCTTCCAGGGCATGGCCAATCGCCTGAAGAACGTCGAGCAGTACTATTCGACCCTCGCCGGGCTGTGTGCCGACCGCACCAACGCCGAATGGGTCGAGCTGCTCAAGAATTCGAACGTGCCGCATGGGCCGGTCAACACGCTCGACGACCTCTTCGTCGATCCGCAGCTCAACGCGACCGGCTACTGGCAGGAGGTCGACCATCCGAGCGAGGGCAAGCTGCGCATGCCAGGCATCGCCCCGCGCTTCAGCAAGACCCCACCGGAGATCACCCGTCTGCAGCCCAGGCTCGGTGAGCACAGCGTCGAGGTGCTCAGTGAGGCTGGCTTTACCCAGGCGGATATCGACGCGATGCTGAAGTCGGGCGCGACAAAGACGGCGTAGTCGCCGTCGAAAGACCGCGAAAGAGAAGAGCGGCGTCGGCCGGCCGATCGCCATGCCGGCGATGGCGAAAAGGATCGCGGGCGTGCCAACTTTCTCCGAGCAAGGGCTGACCGGAACGGCTTCGAGCCGCAGTAAAAGACCAGACCGATTGCGTGAAATCCGCGGCTCGGAATCCCCTGAGCCATCCCGCCGCAGGCCGGTCGATCACAATTTCCGGCGCTTCTTCTCATGCGATAGGGCGAGGTGCTACAGCAACCTCAAGTGGCAATGGTACTCGCCTTACGTAAAGGGAAAGTGGGACCCCCGGTCAATGGCCTTGGATGTCTATGTCGGCTCGCTGACGCGCTATTACGCGGGGGACTGGGAAAGTATCGCTGACAAGAAGGGGAAACGGACGCCGCCGCGCCCACGGACTGGCCCGGCGCGGGCTGGTGCGGGAAGGGCTGGCCGCGTGTCGGGCAAGGACTCCGAGCGCATCCGCAAGGCCGTGCTCACATGGTGGGACGGCATGAAGGGCGCCCTGCGCGAGCACCTCGCGGAGCCGTTCGACTGGGCCGAGACGACCGAAGCGCCGTGGTTCACTGGCCGGCCGGGCTGGGATGGCTTCGGCTCGCTGGTACTGTGGGCGGCCTATGCCGAACAGCCGGGCCTGTTCCGGCCGGCAGCGCTGCCGGAGGAATGGGACGACGATCCCGCGCTGGTGCACAGCAATGCCGACGGCTTCCGCTCGCGCTACTCCCACCTGGTGCGCAATGTCGAACTGTGGCTGCCGTGCGCCTTCGACTTCACCTTCGAGGGCGAGGACGTCGACGGCCGCCGCATCGTCGTCGGTTCCTCGACCACGCTCGGCCGCCAGCTCGGCGAGCTCAACGCGGCGACCTGGAAGATGGATGCGGGCGAACTCGTGGCGCTGGCGAAGAACCGGCCAAGCGGCGACGGCCTCGAAAGCTGCTCCCGCCACGCGCTCGCCGTGATGACCGGCCTGGTGCAACTCGCCGTCGAGCACGGCCTGCCGATGAAGCTCGACTACTGACCCTCAAAACGACACCGCCCGCGAGTGCATCGCGGGCGGGTTCGAGGGCGAAGATCTTCTGTTATGCGGTCGGCGGTTCGGTGGCCGGCGGGCGGTTGCGGCGCTCGTTCATGAACTGGTCGAACTCCGAACGGTCCTTGGCCGAGCGCAGCCGGTCGAGGTAGTCGCGGAACTCGCGTTGCTCCTCGTCGAGCTTGCGCAGCGTCTCCTCGCGATACTCGTCGAACGCGACATTGCCCGAGGACGACTGACCCCCCCAGCGATTGCGGCGCTTCCACGCCTTCCACTCTTCGCGACGGGCGCGCCATTCACTGCGCGCGGCGTCACGCTCCTCGGGATTGTACCAGCGGCCGTATCGGCCATGTCTTCCGCAGAACATGCGTCCACTCCATATCATGTAGACCAGCAGAGCGAGTCCCACCGGCCAGAACACGATGAAGCCGACGATCGCCAGCGCGATCAGCGCGGGCTTCGGCAAGTCGTCCAGTCTGTCCATCACCGCGTACATGGTGCCTCCTGGGGGCGGGCGTTAACGATGTAAATGTTAACGACATTTACATTGGTCCTTCCGATGCGGATCGTCAAGACCGGGCCAAATTTTTTCCTACCTTTGGGGAAAACCCAGTCCCTGCAGGTAGATGAGGATCTCCGACTCGAGCAGCTCCTCGGCCGTCATCGGCAGGCTGCGGCGGCCGCTGTCGCCGCGGCCGAACAGTGAGGCGATGCCGTGCGACATCGACCAGACATGCAGGCTCATCATCAGCGCCGGCGGCCGCTTGCCCGCCGGCAGCAGCCCGACCAGCGCGTCGGCCGCAGTGCGCAGAACGCCGAACGCCTTGTCGCCGGCGGCGCGCAGGTCGGCATTGAGGTCGGGCGGCAGGCCCGATTCGAACATCGCGGCGTAGTAGGCCGGCTCGGCGCGGGCGAAGGCGAGATAGGCGCGGCCGACATTGTGGAAGGCGGTGAGGGCGTCCGGCTTGCCGTTGCTCCAGCCGGTCGAGAGCATTGCCTCGAAGCGGCCGAAACCCTCGCGCGCGACGTCGGCCAGCAGCGCCTCGCGGTCGCGGAAATGACGGTACGGAGCGGCGGGCGAGACTCCAGCCGAGCGCGCAGCGTCGGCGAAGGTGAAGCCGGCCGGGCCCTTCTCCGCAATCAGCTTCCGGGCCGCCTGGATCAGCGCTTCCTTGAGATTGCCGTGATGGTAGCCGCGTTCCTCGCGTGGGGGCGGAGGCGCCTGCTTTTTCCAGCTCATGTTAAGGGAGTTTACATTAAAGCACCGGTCGACAATACCCTGGGGGCAACAGCAAGCGCCCGGCAGGCCGGTCATGCGTTGCGTCGCGCGTCGACGTATGGCGGGATGCGGCCATGCCACTGACCTTCGAACTCCGTCCCGCCACCCGGTCCGACCTCGACTTCTGCTGGACGATCTATCGCGATGCCATGAGGCCCCTGACGGAGGCCCTCGGCCCGTGGAACGAGGCGTCACAGCAACGGCTGATCACGGACGCGGTGACCGATGCCGGCACCTCGATCCTGCGCCAGCACGAGGACGACGCCGGCTGGCTGCAGGTCGAGGAGACGCGTCACATCGTGCACCTGCAGCAGCTTTTCGTGCTGCCCGCGGTGCGCAACCGCGGCCTCGGCACCGCCTTCCTCGCCTGGATGAAGGAGCGCGCCGACCGCAAGCGCAAGGACCTCACCCTCGAGGTGATGACCAACAACCCGGCGCGCCATCTCTACGAGCGACTGGGCTTCAAGGCCGTCTCGACGGCGAGCAACAAGATCACCATGCGCTACTGAGCGCGCATCGGCCGATGCGCTCGCTCAATCCGGCGTGGCGGGTCGAGGATTTCCATGCCCGCATCGCCCGGCTCGCCGAAATCGGCGCGGGCCAGCGCGTGCTCGATCTAGGCTGCGGCAACGGCAACGGTCTCGGCGCGCTGCTCACGGCGGTCGGGTCGACAGGCCGTGTGGTGGCGATGGACCGCGACGCTGCGAGCCTCGCGCGCGCCGCCTATCGCGCCGGGCCCCTGACGACGGTCGAGGCCGACATCACGGCGCCGCTGCCGCTCGACCCGCAGAGCGTCGACGCGGTGATCTGCCAGAACGTGGTCGAGTGCGTGGCCGATCGTGCCGGCCTGCTGCGCGAGATCCATCGCGTGCTGAAGCCGGGCGGCCGCGCGCTGGTCGGCCATCACGATTTCGACGGCGTGCTGGTTGCCAGCGACGATCGCGCTCTGACTCGGCAACTGGTGCACGGCTACGCCGACCATGCGCAGTCCTGGCAGGATGTCGCGGAAGGCCAGATGGGCCGCCTGCTGCCCGGCCTGTTCGCCGGCAGCCCGTTCGCCGATACGTGCACGGAGACGCTGCTGTTCGTCGACCTCGTGCTCGCGGACGGGACGTATGCGCGCCAGCATCTCGGCGACATCGTGCGGCTCAGCCCGCACTACGGCGTGCCAACTGAGACGGCTGAGCGCTGGCTCGCCGGTCTCCAGGCGCGCTCCGACGCGGGCACGTTCTACTATGCACTTCCCTGGACTTATGTGTTGGCCCGCCGCGCATGACGGAAACCTTGCGCGCCGTCGTGCAGTGGGACCACCGGCAGTTCGACCTCAACCGCATCGAAGCCTGGACCGTGCCCGGCAATCCCGGCTCGGATCGCTGCCGATCCGCTGTAGCTAACGCCGCTGCTCGCCGCTCAGGATGTCGTCGCTGACCTTGGTGGTCAGGACCTCCTCCTCGTCGAGCAGGCGCTTCTTCTTCCAGTCGCCCTTGGCGAAGACGCAGAGCGTGACCAGCGCGATCGTGACGTTGGTGATGGGGAACGCCCACCATATGCCCTGCACGTCGAGCGTGGTGTGCTTGCTGAGCACGTAGGCGAGCGGGAACTGCAGCACCCATTGCGACACCAGGGTCAGCATCATGGTCACCACCATGTTGCCCGAGGCGCGCAGCACGCCGGTGAGGGCGAACTGCAGGCCGAGGAAGCCCCAGGCCGGCGCGCCGATGCGCAGGAACTCCGCGCCCGCCTCGATCACCGCGTGATCGTTCGGCACGAAGAAGCCGACGATGGTGGGCGGGAAGGCGAAGACCAGCGCGCCGAAGGCCGCGAGGCCCGCGAAGCCGATCAGCGCGCCCAGCCGGCCGATCGCCGCCGCCCGCTCGATGTTACGCGCGCCGATGTTCTGGCCGACCAGGGTCGACATCGCCATCGACCAGCCCATCGCCGGGATCATGACGACCTGCAGCACGTTCGAGGCGACGCCGTAGGCCGCGAGCGCCAACGTGCCGAAGCTGGTGATCAGGAAGCTCATCACCATCAACGCGGCGGCGCGCGCCGACATCTCGACCGAGGCGGGGAAGCCGAGGAAGAAGGCGCGCTTCACGTAGGTGAGGTCGGGGATGAAGTCGCGGCGCTGGACATGGATGCCGTGCAGGCCGAGCCGCAGCACCGCCATGCCGATGATCGCGGCGATCGCCTGCGAGACGAAGGTCGTCATCGCGGCCCCCATCACGCCGAACGCCGGCACCGGCCCCCAGCCGAAGATGAACAGCGGATCGAGCACGAAGTTCAGGAACACCGTGCCGAGGGCAATGTAAACCGGCAGGTTCGGCCGGCCGATGCCGCGCATGATCGACTGGAAGACGAAATAGATGAAGACGAAGAGCGTGCCCGCGAACGACACGCGCATGAAGCCCAGCGCGCCGTCATAGACGTCGGGCGCCACGCCCATCAGCCGCAGCAGCGACGGCGCGCCGAAGAAGCCGATGGCGCCCAGCACGATCGAGACGAGCGCCACCATCAGCAGGGTCTGGCCCGCAACGTGGCCGACCATGCGCTGGTTGCGCGCGCCGACATACTGGGCGATCAGCGTCGAGCCCGCCATCGACAGGCCGCCGCCGATCGCGAAGGTCAGGAACATCGCCGGGAAGCTCACCGACACCGCCGCAACCGCGGCGCCGCCCAGCCGCCCGACCCAGAAGGCGTCGATCAGCTGATAAGCCGACTGCAGCGCGTTTGCCGCGACGATCGGGACGGCGAGCGCCAGCAGCGAACGCAGGATCGGCCCCTCGAGTAGTTGGTTCTTTGGGACCTTGTTTTTGGGGGATGCCACGCCGACGATATGGGCCGGAGGGACTCTGCATGCAACTTTGGACCACGCAGGTCGCGTCTGCGCGCGGTGCGCAACGCATGGCACAGGAGGTCGAGGCGGCCGGCTGGGACGGCCTGCTGGTGGTCGATTCGCAGAATCTGTCGGGCGATCCCTACGTCGCATTGGCGCTCGCCGCGGTGGCCACGAAAAGAATCGGCCTCGGCACGGGCGTCACGAACTCGGTGACGCGCCACGCCGCGGCGACCGCCACGGCCATCACGTCCGTCAACCGCGTCTCGAACGGCCGCGCCGTGCTGGGCATCGGCCGCGGCGACAGCGCGCTCGCCCATCTCGGCCGCGCTCCGGCCCGGCTCAGGCAGTTCGAGCGTTACCTTGCGCAACTCCAGGCCTACCTGCGCGGCGACAGCGTGCCGTTCGAGGAGATCGACATTCCCGTCGAGGCGGCGCCGCCGATGTCGGAGCTGCATCTGCACGACGCACCGCCGGCGAGCCGCATCTCCTGGATCGCGGACGGAATCAAGGCGGGCAACGCCAAGGTGCCGATGGAGGTCGCGGCGAGCGGCCCGAAGGTGATCGCGATGTCGGCGCTGCATGCCGAGCGGGTGATGTTCACCCTGGGCGCCGA
>DASXQC010000217.1:0-4167 GCA_036493235.1 Reyranella sp. | reverse complement strand
TCGACGAACGAGGTGACGATCAGATCGCCGCCGCTCGCCGCGAAGCCGGAGATCAGGTCCGCAAGCTCGTCCACGTATCCGCCCTTCTTCAGCTCCACGTCCAGCCAGATCCGGCCGCGCGCGAGCGCCAACGCTTCTTCGAGCACCGGCGGCAGCACCCCCGCCCGATCCGCGATCTCGGCGCGGGTCAGATTCGCGACCGGTGTTCCGGCGATTTCCGCGTCATGGAAAATGATCAACTCGCCGTCGCGAGTGCGCCGAACGTCGAACTCGATTCCATCCGCCCCGAGGTCGATCGCCTGCTCGAAGGCTGCTAGCGAGTTCTCGGGGACGCCGGCGCCCCAGACGCCGCGATGCGCAATGACGCTGGGAAAGTGTGTTATCGCGCGACGACCACGGAATCGGCGAGAATCCGGATGGCAATTCGATCCCCGGGCTTCAGGTGAGCGCTAAGGCTGGACGATTCGACGAGCACCTTCTGACCGCTGTCGAGCTTCACCTCCAGCCGCACGGCGGATCCCAGGAAGGTGCGATCGGTGACCGCTCCGGGGCCGGCTGAATCAGGCACCACCTCGATCGCCTCGGGACGCAGCAGTGCGTCAACCGCCTCGCCCGGCTTTTGGCCGTTGGGGTTCAGCAGTGTCAGGCGCTGACCGAGTACGTCTACCTCGCCGTTGTCTCCGATGCGACCGGGCAGCCGGTTCATCGCGCCGACGAACTCGGCCACGAACTGAGTGGTGGGGCGGCGGTAGACGTTCTCCGGAGTGTCGAGCTGCTCCAGGCGGCCGGACTGCATGACGCCGACGCGATCCGCGATCGACAGGGCTTCGGATTGATCGTGGGTGACGAACAGGGTGGTTATCCCGAGCCGCTGCTGAAGGCTGCGGATCTCGGCTCGCAGCTGGGTGCGGACTTGGGCGTCGAGCGCCGACAGCGGCTCATCGAGGAGCAGGACCGTCGGCTCGATCGCGAGCGCACGGGCGATCGCCACACGCTGCTGCTGACCGCCGGACAGCTGGTAGGGATACCGTTGGGCGGTCTGTGAGAGCCCGACCAGCGCCAGCAGCTCATCGGCACTCTTGAGACGCGTTTTCTTGTCCTGACGCCGCATTCGCAGACCGAAGGCGACGTTGGTTCGCACATCCATGTTGGGGAACAGGCTGTATGCCTGGAACACCATCCCCATGTCGCGCTTGTTCGGCGGCACGTTGGTGATGTCGCGGTCGTCGACGAGCACTCGGCCTGCGTCCGGCCGGTCGAATCCACCGAGGATCCTCAGCGCCGTCGTCTTGCCGCAGCCGGAAGGACCGAGCAGCGCGATCAGTTCGCCGTCCTCGATCTCGAGATCGAGGCCCGCAAGCGCGGTCACCCCCGGGAAGGTCCGTTGCACGCCTTCGAATCGGATCATGAGAGGACTCCAACTGCGCGTCCGGCACGGCGGCGCTGTGCGAGGAACGACAGGCTGAACAGAAGCAGGAACGTGAACACGAGCGTGATGATCGAGAGCGCGACCGAGACGCCGAGCTGGCTCTGGTGAAACAGGACGACCATCTCAACCGGGAAGGTGTTGTACAACAGGAGGGTCGCGATCACAACCTCGCCGAGACACAGCGCCACCGTCAGGAACATCGCTCCGAGGACCGCCGTCTGCACGTTCGGCAGCACTACCCGCGCGAGCGTCGCAGGCCATGAGGCGCCGAGGTTCCGCGAGGCATCGACCAGTGTGTGGAGGTCGATCGCCCGCACGCCGGTGTCGATCGCGCGGTATGCGAACGGCATCGCCAGCACCACGTAGAAGGGAGTCAACGCCGCTATCGGGTGGTTGAACACGAGTTTGATCAGCCACTGTGGCGCGTTGAGCTCGAACTGCTCCAGGCCGGCTGCCATCACCACCGGCGGCATCACGATCGGCAGCAGCGTGACGAGCTCCATGGCGGCCGTCGCCTTGGGCTTCTTCAGCCGTATCCAGACGACCGTCGGGAGCATCAGCGCGATCACGACGGCGGCGCTGATCACGGCGATCTCCAACGATGTCTCGAGCGGCGACCGGACCGCCTTGTTGTTGATGATCTCGCCGTAGTTCGCGAACCCATAGCCGCCCGTGTCTTGCTGCAGGCTGTACTTGAAGGCGGCCGCCAGCGGACCGAGGAAGAAGATCCCCGCGAGCACGAAGATCACGACCCGCCAGATGCGCGGACGCCCGGGCCGCCACCGGAAACGCGACGCCGGCGGCGACCCGCCGATCATCTCGCCTATGAGCTCGGCCTGGCCGAGGGGACCCATCGAGCCGGACACGGTCATCGCAGCCACCTCCGGGCGCGGCGCTGCACGAGCCAGTAGCCGACCATGACGATCAGGACGACGATGATCATCTCCGCGCCCAGCGTCAGGCCGAGACGGTCGGCGCCGACGAGCACGTTGCCGTTGAGGGCGTTGTCGATCTGCGCCGGGACGATCGTGAGCGTGCTGCCGACGAGTGCCAGCGCGGTCGCATAGGCGGAGAAGGCGTTGCCGAACAAGATCAGGCTGGCGCCGACGAAGGACGGGAGCAGCACGGGCACCGCCACGTGGCGCAGATAGCCGAGCTTGCTGGCGCCCAGGCTCTGCGCGGCCTCCTGCCACTCGGAGCGCAGGCCCTCGAGCGCGGGGGTGATCAGGATGACCATCAACGGGATCTGGAAATAGACGTAGCAGAGGCCGACGCCGGTCATCGAGGAGATCGTGAAGCCGTGGGCGTACAGGTCGATGCCGAAGTGCTTGAGCAGCACCGTGACGACGCCCTGCAGGCCGAGTGCAGCGATGAAGGCGAAGGCCAGGGGCACGCCGGCGAAGTAGGCGAGCACGCCGGAGCTGCTCTGGACGATCCGGTGCAGCAGGCCCCCGGGCTTTGCCGCGACGACCGCGGCCGCGAGCCAGGTTCCGAAGGCGGCGCCGACGACAGACGTCCAGACGGACAGGATCAGGCTGTTCTTGAACCCGATCCTGACTGCGTCAGACGACCACGTCTGCCTGAAGTTCGCGAACGTGAACTGGTTGCTCTCGGTCGTCAGCGACCCGTGGATCACCACGTACAGCGGGATCCCGAGGAACACGGCCACGTAGGCCGCGAAGGGCAGGATGCCGGCCCAGCCTCCGATTCCGGAGGCGATGCGAAGGACGATCCCGCGGCGCCGGGGCGCCGCGGGATCGGTTGCTGTTGCGAGGGCTGCGTCCTGTGTTGCTATCGCTTAATGCCAGTTCTGGGCGAGGTACGCGGCCGCGGTGTCGGCCTGCGCCCCGGTCGGAACGACCGCCTTGGAGAGGTTCGGAACCTTCGGCAGGGCCTTGTACGCCTTCTTGTTCGCCGTGCCGGCCTTGACCATCGCAGTGAGCTCGACCGGGCGCGCACCACCCTTGAGCCAGGTGTTCTGGCCCGTCGCCGAGTAGAGGAACTCCTCCCAGAGGCGGGCGGCTGCCGGGTGCGGAGCGTACTTGCTCACGGCCTGGTTGTAGAAGCCGCCGAACGGGATGCCCTTCGGGTCGACGACCTTCCAATGGGTGCTGCCGGGCAGACCCCAGGACTTGGCCGTGTTCAGGTAGTCCCAGTTGATCGTGATCGGGCACGAGGTCGCAACGATCGAGGCAGCGTTGCAGTCGGTCGCGTTGAAGTTCCCGTTGGCCTCGAGGTCTGCGAAGAACTTCACGCCTGGCGCGATGTTCTTGGCCGACCCACCGTTGTTGACGCCAGCAGCCCAGACCGCGGACAGCGCCGCGTTGGCCGACAGTGGGCTGCCGTTGAGGGCGACATCGTGGTGGTACTTGGCCTGCTTGAGCGCCGGCCATGAGGTCGGGCACGGCGTCGACCCGAGCAGGTTCATGTTGCAACCGAACGAGATGTACCCGCCGTAGTCCTGGTAGTAGCTGCCATCCGAGGCCTTCTGGTTCTTCGGGATGTTCTTCCAGGCAGTGACCTTGTAGGGCGCGAACAGATGCTGGCTGGCGCCGGCGGACGCGAACGGGCCACCGACGTCGACGACGTCTGGTGCAGATGAGCGACCGCGCGAGCTCTTGATCGCCTGGATCTCCTGGGCGCTTGTGCCGCTCGGGTTCTGGCTGACGATCTTGATGCCGTACTTCTTGGTGAAGGTGCTCATCTCGGCGCCGTAATTGGCCCAGGTGGTCGGCAGC
>DASXQC010000216.1:0-2698 GCA_036493235.1 Reyranella sp. | reverse complement strand
CGCTGCCCGCGCGCGATCGACAAGTGCCGCATCGAGCGGCCGTCCTACGAAGAGAAGGCGCCCGGCCACTGGGCCGCGTGTTGGCATCCCCATGGTGGCTAATACGCCCGTCCTCGAGGTCACGGACCTCAAGAAGCACTTTCCGGTGCGCAAGGGCTTGCTGCGACGGGTGGTCGGCCAGGTCTATGCCGTCGATGGCGTCAGCTTCACCATCAACGAGGGCGAGACGCTGGGCCTGGTGGGTGAATCGGGGTGCGGCAAGTCGACGGCCGGCCGCGCCATCCTGCGCCTGATCGAGCCGACCGCCGGCACGGTGAAGGTGCTGGGCCAGGATATCGCCCCGCTGACGAAGAAGGAGCTGCGGCCCTATCGGCAGCAGATGCAGATCGTCTTCCAGGACCCGTTCTCCTCGCTCAACCCGCGCATGACGGCGGGCGAGATCGTCGGCGAGCCGTTCTTCGTGCACGGCATTGCGTCAGGCAAGGACCGCAAGGAGCGGGTGACGGCGCTGTTCGAGCGGGTCGGCCTGCGCGCGGCACAGATGGCCAACTACCCGCACCAGTTCTCGGGCGGCCAGCGCCAGCGCATCTGCATCGCCCGCGCCCTCGCGCTTGGACCCAAGCTGATCGTCGGTGACGAGCCGGTATCGGCGCTCGACGTGTCGATCCAGGCGCAGGTCATCAACCTGCTGAAGGACCTGCAGCGCGAGCGCCAGCTCAGCTACCTGTTCATCAGCCACAACCTCGCCGTGGTCGAGCACATTAGCCATCGCATCGCGGTGATGTATCTCGGCCGCATCGTCGAGCAGGCCGACACACGGTCGATCTTCAAGAATCCGCAGCATCCCTATACCGAGGCGCTGCTGTCGGCCGTGCCGGTGCCGGACCCGGCGATCAAGCGGCAAAAGCGCGTCCTGCAAGGCGACGTGCCCAGCCCGGTCAATCCGCCGGCAGGCTGCCACTTCCACACCCGCTGCCCCTACGCCGTCGCCAAGTGCAAGGTCGACACCCCCTTGCTGCGCGAAATTGCGCCAGGCCATCACGTTTCCTGTCATTTGCGCTAAGCTCTCTCCTGTTTAGGGAGAAGCAGTGAAATGGCCGATTGGGATTACATCATCGTAGGCGGCGGCTCGGCAGGATGCGTGCTGGCCAACCGGTTGACCGAGGATCCGTCGGTCAAGGTGCTGCTGCTCGAGGCGGGCCCGCGCGACAAGTCGATGTGGATCGATATCCCGGCCGGCTTCACCAGGCTTCTGAACCACGACAAGTTCAACTGGAACTTCGAGATGGAGGCGGAGGACAACGTGTCCGGCCGCCGCATCCCGTGTCCGCGCGGCCGCACGCTCGGCGGCTCGTCGTCGATCAACGGCATGCTCTACGTCCGCGGCCAGCCGCTCGACTACGACACCTGGGGCCAGCTCGGCAACCGCGGCTGGTCGTACGAGAGCATCCTGCCGTACTTCAGGAAGTCCGAGCACTTCGAGGGCGATGGCGATGGCAGCCGCGGCAAGGGAGGCCCGCTGAACGTCGCCCACATGCGCGACACCCACCCGCTGTGCGACGCCTTCATCGACGCGGCGGCGGCGAGCGGCTTCCCGAAGAACAAGGACTACAACAACGGCAACCAGGAGGGCTTCGGCTACTACCAGGTGACGATGAAGGACGGGAAGCGCTGGTCGACGGCGCGCGCCTTCCTCGATCCGGCGCGCAGCCGGCCGAACCTCGGCATCGAGACCGACGCGCTGGTCTCCAACGTCATCCTCGAGGGCAAGCGCTGCGTCGGCGTGGCCTACACCGTGCACGGCGACAAGCGGGAGGCGCGCTGCAACCGCGAGGTCATCGTGTCGTGCGGCTCGGTGCAGTCGCCCGGGGTGCTGGAGCATTCCGGCATCGGCCAGCCCGAGCTGCTGAAGCGCTACAACATCGACGTGAAGCACGAGCTGAAGGGCGTCGGTGAGAACTACGGCGACCACTTCGCGCCGCGCATGAACTGGCGCTGCAAGGCCGACGTCTCGACCCTGAACCAGGAGACGCGCGGCCTCAACCTCGTGAAGGAGGTGCTGAAATACTACACGACCGGCCGCGGCGCGCTCAGCCTCACCGCCGGCGTGGTCTACGGCTTCGTGCGCACGCGGCCCGGCCTCGAATCGCCGGACATGCAGTTTCACATGGCGCATGCGAGCTATGACAGCGCCCAGAAGCGCCTGCTCGAGCGCGAGCCCGGCATGACGGTGGTGATCGGCCAGTGCCGGCCCGATTCGCGCGGCTCGATCCACATCAAGTCGGCGACGCCGGGCAGCGAGCCCGCGATCCGGCCGAACTTCCTGTCGGCCCAGACCGACCGCGACGCCACGGTCGCGGGCATGCAGATCGCCCGCAAGATCGTCTCCCATCCGTCGCTGTCGAAGTACATCGCCTTCGAGAACACCCCCGGCGACAAGGTGCAGAGCTACGACGAGTGGCTCGACTTCGCCCGCGGCAACGGCCAGACGACCTACCACGTCATCGGCACCTGCAAGATGGGCAGCGACCCGATGGCAGTGGTCGACGATCGGCTCCGCGTGCACGGCATCGCCGGCCTGCGCGTGATCGACGCCTCGATCATGCCGACCGTGCCGTCGGGCAACACCAACGCGCCCACCATCATGGTCGCCGAGAAGGGTGCCGACATGATCAAGCAAGACGCCAAGGCGGGGGTG
>DASXQC010000215.1:0-8984 GCA_036493235.1 Reyranella sp. | reverse complement strand
ACGATCTCCGGCGGCGTGCCCTTGGGCGCCATGATGCCGAGCCAGATCGTGGCCTCGTAGCCCGGCACGCCCGATTCGTCGATCGTCGGCACGTTGGGCAGGATGGCCGAGCGCTTCAGGCCGGTGGTGCCGAGCGCGCGGACCTCGTTGGCCTCGATCGGACCCTTCATCGTCGTCACGGCGTCCAGCATCATCTGGACATGGCCGCCCATCACGTCGTTGCGCGCCTCGCCGCTGCTCTTGTGCGGCACATGCAGGATGTCGGTGCCGGTCATGGCTTTGAACAGCTCGCCGGCCATGTGGTAGGGCGTGCCGGGTCCCGACGAGGCGTAGCTGAGCTTGCCGGGCTGCGCCTTGGCGAGCGCGATGAACTCCTGCAGCGTCTTGGCCGGCACCGACGGGTGCACCACCATCACCAGGTCCGACGAATTGACCGGTGCCACGGGCACGAGGTCGCGCATCAGTTGGTAGGGCTTGTGGGTGAACAGCGTCTCGTTGGTCGTGTGCGTGTTCGACATCATCAGCAGCGTGTAGCCGTCGGGTGCCGC
Organism: Reyranella sp.; assembly: GCA_036493235.1. Taxonomy (GTDB): domain Bacteria; phylum Pseudomonadota; class Alphaproteobacteria; order Reyranellales; family Reyranellaceae; genus Reyranella. The sequence goes on along the minus strand of DASXQC010000215.1, from coordinate 8,436 downwards.
CTTCGCGACGACCTCGGTTCCAATGATGGCGCCCGCTCCCGGCTTGTTGTCGATGATGAACTGCTGGCCGAGCGACTCGGTCAGCGCCTGGCCGAGGAAGCGGGCATAGACATCGGCCGGCCCGCCGGGGCCGAACGGTACGACGATCTTCACCGGCTTGTCGGGCCAGCCTTGAGCCAGTGCAGGCAGCGCGAAGGTTGCGGCCGCGATTGCGAGGCCGAGTCTCGTCACCCAACGCATGTTTCAACTCCCTGTTTTTCAGACGGCTGTCGTTTTGATGTCGATCTTAGCCGAAAGCGTGCGGTGGACAGGGCAATGATCCGCGATTTCGAGCAAACGTGATCGCTGCTCGGCGTCGAGCACCCCGACGAACTCGATCTCGCGATAGATACGGTCGATCATCGACTTCGGATTCTCGCAGTCGGCGCAGTCCTCGCCATAGACCTTGGTATGACGCAGCCGCACCACGCACTGCTCGAGCGGCCATTTCTTGCGGGCAGCGTAGAGGTGCACCGTCATCGAAGTGCAGGCGCCGAGCGACATCGCCAGCAGCTCGTATGGGCCGGGCCCGACATCGGCGCCGCCGGCCGATACCGGCTCGTCGGCGATCAGCGTGTGGCGGCCGTCGAGCAGCATCTGCTCGAACTTGCCCTGGCCAGTCGAGGCCACGATGGCTGTTCCGCCTGTCGCGAGGGCTTGAAGAGCGGCGATATCGCGCCGCATCGTGTTCTCGGCCATAGTGCCTCCTCGATCGGATGGGCGATGGTAGCAGAATGCCCGGCGCATCCGGCGCCGGAGGAACGCGTAAATGGACAGCGTTGAGTCGCGCGATGCCACGCATCGCGCGTCGGAGTCGGTAAGCAACGGCGCGGACAGCCGCGCTTCGTGGCGAATGGCCTGGCTGGTGCTCGCCATCCTCTCGATTTCCTACGCCTCGCCGCTGATCATCGTGGTCGGCATGAAGCCGATGCAGGACGCGCTCGGCACCGACCGCTCGGTGCTGGCGCTCGCCGGCTCGCTGGTCTGGGTCGGCACCGGCTCGGGCGGCATCCTGATGGGCTGGCTGGCCGATCGCATCGGCCTGCGCCGCACCGTCGCGATCGGCGCGGTCATGATCGCGGCCGGGCTCGCGCTGTCGTCGGTTGGCGCGATCTGGACACTCTATGTCGGCCACGCGCTGCTGGGCTTTCTCGGCAACGGCGGCGTCTATCCGCCGCTGCTGGTCTATGTCAGCCGCTGGTTCGAGCGTCGGCGCGGCGCTGCGATCGCGCTGATCTCCTCGGGCCAGTATGTTGCCGGCGTGGTGTGGCCCTTCTTCTTCGAGCGCGGCATGACGGCATTCGGCTGGCAGGAGGTGATGCTGGTCTATGGCGTCTTCGCGCTCGTCTTGATCCTGCCCATGACCCTGTTCCTGAAGGATCCGCCCAAGCCTGCGCCGATGCCGATGCGCCGCGTCGGGGCGCGGGCGGGCGAGCGGCCGCGCGTCGCCGGCCTCCATCCCAACGTGGCACAGGCGCTGATCTGCCTCGCCGGATTCTGCTGCTGTATTCCGATGTCGATCCCGTCGGCCCACATCGTCGCCTTCTGCGGCGATCTCGGCATCAAGGCGACGCATGGCGCGGCGATGCTGTCGCTGATGCTGGGTTGCGCCTTCCTCTCGCGGCAGGCCTGGGGTTCGCTGGCCGACCGTATCGGCGGCCTGCGTACGGTGATGGCGGGCTCGGCCTGCCAGGCGGTGGCGATCGCCCTCTTCCTGCTGACCCAGGGCGAGGCCGGGCTGTTCTTCGTGTCGGCGGCGTTCGGGCTGGGCTTCGCCGGCATCATCCCGTCCTACAGTGTGGCCGTGCGCGATCTCTTCCCGGCCTCGGAAGCGTCGTGGCGCATGCCGCTGACGCTGTTCACGGCGATGAGCGGCATGGCGTTCGGCAGCTGGTTCGCGGGCGCGCTCTACGACCACTTCGGCTACTACGCGCCGGCCTTCGGCATCGCCGTGATCTTCAACCTGCTCAACCTCACGATCGTCGGCTTCCTGGTGTTCCGCACCGGCGGCACCGGTCGCACGCTGGTCTGGCCGACGCCCCGGGTGGCATAGTCAGGCATGATCACCGGTGGATGCCTGTGCGGCGCGCTACGCTATCGCGCCGAGGGTGAACCCAGCCTCCAGGGCCTGTGCCACTGCCGCAACTGCCAGCGGCTCACGGGCGGCGGCCATGTCGGCTGGCTGTGCTTTCCCGAAGCCGCCGTGACGGTCGAAGGCGAGACGCGGCGCTACGCCACGACCGGCGGCAGCGGCTCGACGGCGACGCGCTTCTCCTGCCCGACCTGCCACAGCATCGTCTACGGCACCGCCGAGGTGATGGCGGGCTTGATCAACATCTACGCCGGCTCGCTCGACGACACCTCGCACTTCAAGCCGACGATGGCGATCTTCACCCGCAGTCGACCCGCCTGGGACGACAGCTCGCGCAACCTTCAGTGCTTCGAGACGGTGCCGCAACGCTGAACGGGCGAACGTGATGTGACAAGCCAAGGCGCCTTCCGAGCCAAAGCGGAAATTTTGCCTGTTATCCCTGTCCGTCCGACCGTCAGCTGGCGGACGGAGCCCAGACGGCGTTGTGAATGACGACCGGCTTGGAAATGACGCCGGCTTTGAGGAAAGCATCGGCTGTTTCCTGCAACTCGCCGGCAATCGCGGGTGTGACGGGTCCCACGACCAGGGTGGAACGGCCGATGGCAGTTCGCGCCACATCGAGCTCGATGCCAGTGGCAGCCGAAGTGGCCTCAGCAAACTTGTCGCGATCTCGAGCCGCCCATTCGGTCAACTTTGTCACTTCGTCAACGATCGCGGCGAGGACTCTAGCGCGTTTCGAGGCGAAGTCGGGATTTGCCACGTAGACGGAACCGCCATTTACAATATCCTTCGTGGTGGCGATTGCGCGCGCCTTCTGGCGATGCTCCGCTTGCGCAAAGAAAGGGTCATGGATGACCCACGCGTCGACGGCGCCACGCGAGAGGGCGGCCGAGGCATCCGCTGGCGAAAGATAGACCGGCATAACGTCGCCGTAGCCAAGGCCTGCCTTGGCTAGCATCCGTAGCATGATGCCCTGTCCGCTGGTTCCGCGCGCAACGGCGACCTTCTTGCCCTTGATGTCCGCCAGAGAGTGCAGAGGGGATCCTTCCAGCACCAGAAGCCCATGCTCCGATGCGGGCATGTATGCCACATAAACAAACCTGGCACCTGCTGACTGCGCAACAATGGCCGGCGCATCGCCAACCCAACCAAAATCGATGGAGCCCTTACTGATCGCGTCCATCATCGGCGGGCCGAGCGTGAACTCCGACCATTTCACGCCTTCGACGCCCAACGGCTTCAACCGTCGTTCAAACACACCCTGCTGCTTGGCGACGCCGAGCAAGCCGGCTTTCTGGTAGCCAACATGGACTTCGGTCGGCGCGGCCTGCGCGTAGCTGCGCTGGGCGAGGGCTGCGCCAAGAAGCCCGAGACCGGCTGCTGCTGATCGTCGAGGCATGAGGACTCTCATGTTGCTCTCCTTCGTCGAACCAAAGCAATTTCGACAGCTGTCGACGCCCGTACAGGGAGTGACCACTTACTTCGTGGAGGCACCAAATTGGACGCGGTCAGGATACGTCGACGCGGGCGCGAAGCAAAGCTCGCCGCGCCCCGTCGACCAAGCAAGGCTGCGGGGGCAAGGGTCGATTTCTAGTCTTTGGGGCTCAACTATTCACGAAGACAGCTGCTGTGCCGGGCGCCAGCGGAGGAGGTAGGTCTGGAGCCGGCGGACGAGGGTGGACAGGATCACGCCGGCGATCATCAGGACGAACACCGCGACCATCATCCCGGCCGCCTCGCCGCGCGCCTCGGCCTCGATGATCATGCGGCCGATGCCGTGCTCGGCGCCGATGAATTCGCCGACGATCACGCCGATCAGCGAGAACGAGATGGCGGGCGACAGCGAGGCGAACAGCCAGGCCATGGTCGAGGGCACGATCACGGTGCGCGTCACCTGCCATTCGCTGGCGCCCAAGAGGCGCGCGGCGTTGATGTGGTCGCGGTCGACCGAGCGGGCGCCCTCGAAGGTGTTGAAGAACACCAGGAACACCACGACCAGCCAGGCCGTCACGACCTTCGAGGCGTCGCCGATGCCGAATGCCAGGATGATGATCGGCGCCAGCGCGATGCGCGGGATCGAGTTGAAGGCGATGATGAAGGGGTAGAAGACCTCGCTGAGGCGATCGGAGCGGCCGAGCAACAGGCCAAGCAGGAAGCCCGAGCTGACGCCGGTCAGGAAGCCCCACAGCGTGTTCTTGAGCGTGAAGTAGGTGGCGATCCAGAGGTTGTTCTCGGACTTTCCGATGCACTGCGCGAAGCCGCCCGGCTCGGCGAAGGTCCAGGTGCCATCGCCGGTCGTCAGGCAGCCGAGCGTCAGGAACTGCTGGAAGATCGCCGACGGCTTGGAGACGAAGTAGGTGTCGAGCAGGTCGGGCACCAGCCACGGCAGCTTGTCGTGGAAGTCCCAGCCCCATTGCCAGATCGCCAGCGCCGCCAGGCCGATCGAGACCTGGATCAGCAGTGTCGAGAACCGCCTCATGCGCTGTGGCCTTTCGCGAATTCCTCACCCAGCGAATGCCAGACATGGGAGAACAGCTCGGCGTATTGCTTCGTCTCGCGCAGCGTCACCGCATCGCGCGGCCGCGGAAAGTCGACCCGGAAATCCTGTTTCACTCGGCCGGGTCGCGCCGACAGCAGGATGATCCGGTCGGCAAGCGTCAGTGCCTCGCCGAGGTCGTGGGTGACGAACAGCACCGTCTGGCGCTGGCCCTCCCACAGGCCCAGCAGCACCGAATGCATGTCGAGCTTGGTATGGGTGTCGAGCGCGCCGAACGGCTCGTCCATCAGCAGGATCTCCGGACGCGAGATCAGCGTGCGCATCAGCGACACGCGCTGGCGCATGCCGCCCGACAGCGAGGACGGATAGAAGCGCGCGAAGCCGTCGAGCCCGGCCTGGTGGATCGCCTCGGCGACGCGCTGCTTGCGCTCGGCCGCGGGAACGCCGGCGATCTCCAGTGAGTAGCCGACATTGTCCTCGACCGTGCGCCAGGGGAACAGCGTGTCCTTCTGGAAGACGTAGCCCACCTGCCGCATCGGCTTGCCGAACGCGACCGGCGCGCCGTCGACCTTGATAGCGCCGCCCGTAGGCGCGATCAGCGTCGCCACCATGTTGAGGATGGTGCTCTTGCCGCAGCCCGACGGGCCGAGCAGGGCGACGAACTCGCCGTCGTTGATGCGGAACGAGGCATCGTCGACCGCGACCATCTCGCGACCGTTGGCATTGAACCCCTTGCGCAGCCGGTCGATCTCGATCCGGCAGCGAACCGCCTCAGGCGGGGTACTTGGCATGCGCCGCCTTGAGGAACTTGTCGGCGACGGCGTCTTCCATCTTGATCTTCTGCTTCAGGCCGGTCAGCTCGCCGTACCAGACCTTCTCGCCGCGCGCCCAGTTCTCCGCCGGGATGAAGCCGCTCCAGTCTCCGACTTCTTTGAGCTCGCCGATTTCCAGCAGGTTGGCGTTCTTCGACGTCGAGCCGACGAACGGCTCGATGGTGCCCAGGATGGTCTCCGGGCTGTTGGCCTTGATCCATTGCTGAGCCCGCCACGCGGCGTTGGTGAAGGCCTGCACCTTCTCCGGTTCCTTCTCGATCGTGGCGCTGAGGCAGTAGTTGGCGTTCACAGGCACCGGGCCGCCGATTACCGAATTCCAGGTCTTCTCGTCGCTCGGCGAGTAGATCACCTTGCCCCAGCCGTTCTTCTCGGCCTCGCTCACCACCGAGATGGCGCTCGACAGAAGGTCGATCTGCTTGCTCTTGAGCGAGCCCAGCATGGTGTCGACGTTGCCGACGCCGACCCAGGTCACCTTGTCGGCGAGATCCATGCTCTCCATGAAATAATGCGACCACAGGTGCGATGTGCCGCCGAGCGACGATACGCCGAGGATCGCCCGCTTGCCGTCGGGCCGCTTCCAGGCAGCGAACTTCTGCACCGTGTCGACGCCCTGGTCGTACAGGTCCTTGCGGATGGCGAAGCGCACGCCGGGCGCGCGCTGGTCGAGCGTCATCAGGGCGCGCGTCGGCCGGCCGTTCTTGTTGAGCTGCAGCACGTGCTGGATGTCGGCGATGCCGAAGTCGCCCTGCTTGGAGGCGATGATCTCACGCGTCTTCACGCCCGATCCACCCTGGATCAGCTTGAACTCGTAGCCCTCGTCCTTGAAGAAGCCCTTCGCCTGGGCGACGAACATGTTCTGGTAAGTAGGCACCGCGACCGGATAGACGCCCGATCCCGCCTTGCCCTCGGCCCGCGCACCGAACGCGGCAAGGCCCGCCGCCGACGCCGCCACGCCTATGATTTCGCGGCGCCTGATCACAAAAGCCATGGTTACGCTCCGTTGGTCGCTTCCACTCGCGCCGGCTCTCGAGGCCGGTTCGCGCACGGGCGGCACCCCATCATCTTTCGAGCAGGGCGACAACTGAGACGTTGTCGCTGCGAACCCAACGGCCGCAGATCGGAAGTTATTGCTGCTGCTGCTCCTGACCCCAGCCCTTCTTCTCGGCGTCGAAGAAGGAGGCGAAGACCTTGCGGATGGTGCTCTCGCCGATGTCGCGGGTGATGAACACCACGCGGCTCTTGCGGTCGTCGCCCTCGGGCCACGCCTCGAGCGTCGCCGGCGGATGGAAGACGTGCTGCACGCCGTGGATCACGACAGGCTTGTCGGTGTCCTTGACGTTCAGAATGCCCTTCATGCGCAAGAGGTCGGGGCCGCGATAGGTTACCAGCGCGTCGAACGCCGCGGCGACCGTCGCCCAACTCATCGGCTCGTCGAAGGTCATGCAGAAGGAGCGGATGCGGTCGTCGTGGCGGTTGACGTCGTGCGGATCCTGCTCGCTGCCGGCCTGCTCGCCATCGCCGTGCTCGTGGCCATGCTCGTGCCCGTGATCATGACCATGGTGGTGATGCCCGTGGCTGTGATCGTGGCTGCCTTCATAGGCTTCGGCCTGCAGCCACTTCTTCACGTCGGCCGTCTTGGTCTCGGGATTGTAGAGGCCGGCGTTCAGTATCCGGTTGGGATCGATCTCGCCGCTGGTGATCGACATGGCGTCTGCACCCGGATTGAGATGCTGCAGGCGGTGCTTGAGGTCGTCGAGCGTCGGACCTTCGGCGATGTCGCTCTTGGTGAGCAGCAGCCGGTCGGCGACCGCAGCCTGCTTCACGGCCTCCTCGTGGTTGTCGAGCGTGCTGCTGCCGTTCACGCCGTCAACCGTCGTCACCACGCCGTCGAGGCGGTAACGCGAGGCGAGCAGGGGGTCGGTCATCAGCGTATGCAGGATCGGCGCGGGATCGGCGAGGCCGGTGGTCTCGACCACCATGCGCTTGAACGCGTTCACCTCGCCTTTGGAGCGCTTGAGGAACAGCTCGCTCATGGTGCGCACGAGATCGCCGCGCACGGTGCAGCACAGGCAGCCCGAGTTCAGCGTCACCATGCCGTCCTCGCTCGACTTCTCGACCAGCAGGTGGTCGAGGCCGATCTCGCCGAACTCGTTGATGATCACCGCGGTGTCGGCCAGCTCGGGGCGGCGCAGCAGCTTGTTCAGCAGCGTGGTCTTGCCGCTGCCCAGGAAGCCCGTCAGCACGGTGACGGGAATGCGTTCTTCGGCGGCGGTCTGGGTGTTGCTCATTTCTGCTCCGTTGATCCCCGCCAGAAGCACCCGGCCTTCCTGAACTGCTTCCACGCCCGCTCGAGCCTGTCCCGTCGGCGCTTTTCGCCGGACTCGGACTGCTTGGCGAGCTGGCGCAGCAGGCGCGTCACGTCTTCCGACGGGCGGGCCACCACGGCGATGTCGTCCAGCATCTGGGCCGCCACCGCGCGGTCGTTCAAGGCACCGAGCGCGCCCTGCAGGCGCACTGTGGCCTCGATATAGGCTTTCGCCGCCCTCGAAGCAAAAGGCGACCTCGCGAAGGCGGGCCGCAGGAAGGTGGCCGCGTAGCGCTGCTTCTTGATGGCGATGCGCAGGCGATGCAGGTCCTTTTCCTTGAGCTTCGACAGGTGCCGGCCGCGCTGCACGACCTTGGCGTGGCGCCGTTCGAGCAGATTGCTGCCGAATGCGTCGAGCCGACGGCTGCCGCCGTTGGGCAATGTTTCCTCGACGAAGGCGGTGAGCTGGCCGTCGAAGGCGTCGTAACGTGCCCCGGAAAGCGCAGTGCGGGCACGCTCGAGATGCGTCCTGGCGAGCCGCGCGGCGACGCGCTTCACCAGCGGCGGCACGTCCTCGACCGTTTCGGTCAGGAAAACGTGCAGGTCGCGGGCGGGGCCGCATTCGCCGGCCAGCCAGCGGGCTTCCGCCGCCATCGCCCGGACCAGCCGC
>DASXQC010000214.1:0-1507 GCA_036493235.1 Reyranella sp. | reverse complement strand
TAGAGCTGCGCGGTCTGGGTCGAGACGTGAAACTTGTCGATCAGGTAGAAGATGTAATAGCTCGACAGGCTCGAGACGTAGAGCTGCTTGGAGAACAACAGCGCCACCAGCACCGCGAGCGCGATGACGACGCGGCGCGAGTTCGGCGCATCCGGATGCACCGCCGCGGCCGCGGCCTTCTTGACCGCGATCTGCGGCCGGTACCACAGCCCGATGCGCCAGAGGATGATGATCGCCACGAACGCGATCGAGGAGAACCAGGCGATCGAGGGCTGCCCGAACGGCACCACGATCAGCGCCGCCAGCACCGGTCCCATCGAGGTGCCGAAGCTGCCGCCGAGCTGGAACACCGATTGCGCGAAGCCATAGCGCCCGCCGGAGGCGAGCCGCGCGATCCGCGCCGACTCCGGGTGAAACACCGCCGATCCGAGTCCGACCAGCGCTGCCGCGATCAGAATCGCCGGGTAGCTGGCGGCGATACTGAGCAGCAGCAGGCCGACGAAGGTCGAGCCCATGCCGACCGCGAGCGAGAACGGCTGCGCCTTCCTGTCGGTGACGTGGCCGACCACCGGCTGCAGCAGCGAGGCCGTGAACTGGAAGGCCAGCGTGATCATGCCGATCTGCGCGAAGTTCAGCGCATAGGCATCCTTCAGGATCGGATAGACCGAGGCGATCAACGACTGCATGGTATCGTTGAGGAAGTGCGAGAAGCTGATGCCGGCGAGCACGACATACGCCGGTCCGGCAGCCGCCGTCGCCTGCAGGCCTGGCGCGGCGTCTTCAACCAGGACCGGTTCGGTCAAGATTTCTTCGGAGACGACGACGGACTTGTTCAATTGCAATTCCCAATGAGATCGCGAGCCGAGGCCGTTCCTACGACAAGCGGCCCCCTGCCCGCCACCGTCATAAGCCGATAGCTGCGATGCAAAGTGCGGATGTGGTCCTCGATCGCGCAGCGCCGAAGAGAAAGCAGTTCGCTCGAGGTCAGAAGATCAGGCCGCGGCCTGGCCGAGCGCAGCGACGATGTTGTCGACGACATCCTCGACCAGGATGCGGTCGTCACCCTCGCCCATCACGCGGATCACCGGTTCGGTGCCGGAGGAGCGCACCAGCAGGCGGCCGTGGCCGTTGAGCCGCTTCTCGCCGGCGTCGATCGCCGACTTGACGTCGGCGTCGTCGAGCGGCTTGCCGCTGCGGTAACGCACGTTCTTGAGTATTTGGGGCAAGGGATCAAAACGGCGGCAGACTTCCGACACCGGGCGGCGCAGCTTCTGCACCACCGCCAGCACCTGCAGCGCGGCGACGAAGCCGTCGCCCGTCGTGGCGTAGTCGGACAGGATGATATGGCCCGACGGCTCGCCGCCGAGATTGTAGCCGCCGCTCAGCATCTTCTCGATCACGTAGCGGTCGCCGACCGGCGTGCGATGCATGTCCAGCCCGATGCCCTGCAGGAAACGCTCGAGGCCGAAATTGGACATCACGGTCGCGACGATGCCGGGTTTGGCCA
>DASXQC010000213.1:0-2425 GCA_036493235.1 Reyranella sp. | reverse complement strand
CTGACGGCGGTGGTGATCTTCGGCCTGGCCTGCTTCAACGCGCTGGCGGTGCTGCCCTACCAGGTGCATGTCAGCCTGCCGGATGTCGATTCCAGCCTGCTGGCCGGCTTCGGCATCGGCCAGGGCGCCTATCTCGTGAAGAAAGCCGCGTTGCCGCTCGGCAAGGGCTGATCCGAAAAGAGCTGATCAGGCGCCGGGCTGGGCCCGGCGCGATTCCTCCTCGGCGCGCGCTTCGATCGCTTCCATGTCGTCGTCGCTCATGCCGAAGTGGTGGCCGATCTCGTGGATCAGCACGTGGCGCACGATGTGCGGCAGGTCCTCGTCCGATTCGCACCAGTAGTCGAGGATCGGGCGGCGATAGAGGAAGATGCGGTCGATGTCGTTGGCGACGTGGCCGGCGCCACGCTCCATCATCGACACGCCCTGATACAGGCCGAGCAGGTCGAACGGAGTCTCGAGCTCCATCGCCTTCTCCACCTCGTCCGACGGGAAATCGTCGACCTGGATGCGCACATTGCCGACGTGACGGCGGAACTCCTCGGGAATCGTCGCGAGCGCCTCGGCGGCGATCGACTCGACGTCCTCAAGGCTCGGCGCCTTGCTGAAGTTCGGCGTACTGCGCGGGTTCGTGAAGACCGGCATGACTCTCCCATATATCAGTGCGCCGCCCTCGCCAAGGTCCGGCGGACGGGTTTGTACACCGACGATTCGGCCGCGGTCTTGCATGGTCGCGTTCTGGAACGAACCGTCTTAAGCTCGACTCACATGCTGCGCTTTTTCATCCGCCGCCTGATCGTGGCGCTCCTGGTGGCCGCGACCGTGATGACGCTCGCCTTCATCATGACGCGCCTGTCAGGCGACCTCGCGATTTCGATCGCCGGCCCCAGCGCGACTCAGGCCGACATCGAGGCCGTGCGCAAGTCCTATGGGCTCGACCGTCCGCTGGTCACGCAGTTCTTCGACTGGGTTGGGCGTGCGAGCCTGGGCGATCTCGGCGAAAGCTTCTTCTTCAAGCGCCGCGTCTCGGAACTGATCGGCGAGCGCATGCCGGTGACCCTGACGCTCGGCCTGACGGGATTGGTGATCGCTTTAGTGGTCTCGCTGCCGCTCGGCATCCTCGCCGCGGTCAAGGAGAACACCGCGTTCGACCGGCTGGTGCAGATTGTTGCGCTGCTCGGGCAGGCCATGCCGTCCTTCTGGCTGGGCCTGCTGCTGATGATCGTGTTCGGCCTGCAGCTCGGCTGGCTGCCGATCTCCGGCACCGAATCGTGGCAGAGCTACATCATGCCCGGCGTGGTGCTGGCCTTTTCGGCCATCCCCGCCCTCACCCGCCTGACGCGCGCCGGCATGATCCAGGCGATGGCCAGCGACTATATCCGCACGGCGCGCGCCAAGGGTCTGTCGCGCGCCTCGATCTTGCTGAAGCACGCGCTGCGCAATGCGGCGATCCCGGTGGTGGCGATCGCCGCGGTGCAGCTCGGCTTCATGCTGGGCGGTTCGATCGTGATCGAGCAGGTATTCGCTCTGCACGGCGTCGGCTTCCTCGCCTGGGAGAGCATCGCCAAGAACGACTTCCCGGTGGTGCAGGCGGTCGTGCTGGTCCTAGCGGTGATCTATGTCGGGCTGACCATGCTGGCCGACATGCTGAACGCCGTGCTCGATCCGCGGCTGCGCGGCGCATGAGGCGGGGCTGGCGCAACGTCGGGACCTGGGCCGGCGCGATCATCGTGGGGTTCGCCGCCTTCTGCGCGATCTTCGCCCCCTTGCTCGTGCCGCACGATCCCTTTGCACAGGATCTCGGCAAGCGACTGCTGGTGCCGTTCTGGATGGAGGGCACCGATCCCAGCCACCTGCTCGGCACCGACCAGCTCGGCCGCGACTACCTCGCCCGCCTGATCTACGGCTGCCGCATCTCGATGATGATCGGCGTCTCGGTCAGCCTGGTCTCGGGCGTGATCGGCATCACTCTGGGCGTACTCGGCGGCTTCATGGGCGGCCGGGTCGACGACCTCGTGCTGTTCGCCATCACCACGCGGCTGTCGCTGCCGGTCGTGCTGGTGGCGCTGGCCGTGGTCGGCCTGCTCGGCAGCTCGATGACCCTGCTGATGATCACCCTCGGCCTACTGCTGTGGGAGCGCTTCGCCGTGGTCGCGCGCTCGACCACCATGCAGGTGCGCAATCTCGACTTCGTGTCGGCGGCCTGGTGCGCCGGCTGCTCGCGCTTCCGCATCCTGGCCGGCGAGGTGCTGCCCAACATCGCGAGCCACCTCGTGGTCGTGGCAACGTTGGAGATCGCCCTCGCCATCCTGCTCGAGGCCGCGCTCTCCTTCCTCGGCCTCGGCGTGCCGCCGCCGCTCCCCTCCTGGGGCCTGATGATCGCCGAGGCCAAGGACTACATGTTCTTCAGCGCGTGGGTGATCGTGAT
>DASXQC010000212.1:0-23634 GCA_036493235.1 Reyranella sp. | reverse complement strand
AGAGTCGTGGCCTTTGACGTTCCGGAGCGAGATTTCCCAGGGAATCGCTCGCCGCCGCGTTGGAAATTTCTGTGTCGGCCGAAAAGAAAAATCTGCGCGCCTGGCGAAGCGGCGCGCTTCCGGCGACGACCACGCCGTCGAGTTCCTCCCCATTCAGATGGGGATGTGGCGGCGTCCGAGCATTTTCGAGCTTCGCTCGAAAATGCGTGGCCGACGGAGAGGTCATGGGCGACAGTCGTGTTGCGGCCTTTGACCCCTCCGCCCCGTATGACGGGGCACCTCCCCATTTGAATGGGGAGGAAAGTCCGACTCCGACTCACATCATCACGCGCTAGGGCCGGGATGACACGCTAGGCGACCGCGCCGTTCTCGTTGCTGGCTTCGAAGCTGCGCGGGGGGCCGCCCTTGGATACGGCGACCATGGCGGCGCGCAGCAGGCGGCCGGCCAGCAGGTAGCCCGGGATCATCTCCTGCACGACGGTGCCGGCGGGAACCGACGGGTCTTCGATCTCCATCATCGCCTGATGGAAGTCGGCGTTGAACGGCTCGCCGACCGACTTGATGCGGGTGACGCCGTGGCGCTCCAGCACCGACAGCAGCTCGCGCTCGGTAGCTTCCACGCCGACCAGGACGTTCTTCATCGCCGGATCGATCTCGGCCGGCACGGCGCTGAGCGCGCGGCCGAGATTGTCGGCGACCGACAGCAGTTCGCGCGCGAAGCGCTCGATGCCGAACTTGCGCTCCTTCTCGACATCCTGCTGGCCGCGGCGGCGGATGTTCTGCGACTCGGCGACCGCGCGCAGGTGCTTGTCCTGCAGGTCGGCCTTCTCGGCCTGCAGCTCGGCGACGAGCTTCTGCAGCGCTTCGATCGCGGCTTCAGGGTTGTCGTTCAACGACATATCTTCGGGGGTGCCGTCGACGGGGTATTCGCTGGACATCCTTTGTCCCTAACAAAAGTGGTTCTTTTAGGCGGCCTTCACTTAGGGATGCCGTCGTGCAGGGTCAACCCTCAGTCTGTGACGTGTGCCAGCAGAGCGCGCCAGGCCGCAACCTCCCGCGCCGGGCGAAACAGTGGGGCGCGGGCCCGCAAGGCCTTGCCCAGCACCTCGACAAAAAGCGGGTCCTCCTCGAGCCGCCGCATCAGGCGCGCCAGCGCCCTTGTATCGCCAACCGGGAAATAGCCGCCGTAGTCCCAGCCCAGCAGGCCGACATTGCCGTCCATGCGCGAGGCCAGGATCGGCACGCCGGCCACCACGGCCTCGGAGATCACGTTGGCGCCGCCCTCGTTCAGAGAGGTGATCGCCATGGCATGGCTGCGCGCCAGCAGCCGACGCACGCCGGCGGCCGGCACGTCGTCGCGCCAGCGATAGCGCGGATTGTCCGCCATCTCGGCGCGGGCGCGCTTCGCCCAGTCGGGCGTGTAGGCGCGGCCGACCTGCTCGATGCGCACGCGGCTGTCGGCCGGCAGCAGGCGCGCGGCCTCCGCGGCGCGCAACGGGTCCTTCACGTCGCGCAGATGGCCGATGACGGACACGACCACGGCGCGCGGGCTCGGCTGCCGCGGCGAGGGGAGCGGCGCCGCCGACTGATGCATCACGATCAGCTTCTTGTGCAGGCGACGCGGCACGACCTTCCACGCGAGATCGTTCAGCACGACCAGCCGGTCGGCCAGCTCCATCGCGCGCAGCGTTGGCACCGGATCCGATTTGAGGGTGCCGTAGATGTCGGTGCCGCTCAGCTGCAGGACCAGCGGCCGATCGGGATGTGCAGTCTTGAACCGCTCGATCGCCTTGGCGCTGCGCCAGGCGTGGACCGCGACCATGAGATCGGCCGCCTCGCCGTCATAGGCAGCATCGACGCGCACGCGATGGCCGAGGCCGCGCAACATGCGGGCCCAGCGGTTCGCTGCCACCTTGTTACCCGTGCGTGAAGTCGGTCCTTCGGGTGTGATAAGGACGATCTTCATGGACATCGGACATGCCGACCGCCCGACCAGCGGGGCTTCCCCCGCCGATCTCGTGGCGCAACTGCGCGAGGTCCGTCATCGCACGCGACGCCTGACGGAAGATTTAACATCGGCCGAATTGTTGGGGCCGTATCTCGAGATCGTCAATCCGGTGTTGTGGGAACTGGGACACATTGCGTGGTTCCACGAGTACTGGACCCTGCGCGGCGGCGCCGGCCGGGGGCCATTGATCGAGCGCAGCGACAGGCTGTGGGATTCGAGCAACGTGCCGCACAAGACGCGCTGGCACCTCGACCTGCCCGACCGCGCCGGCACCTACGGCTACATGCAAGACGTGCTTGCGCGGCAGGAGGAGCTGCTCGGCAGCAGCCTCGACGACGCGACGCGCTACTGTTACGACCTCGCGATCCGCCACGAGGACATGCATGTCGAAGCGCTGACCTACATGCGCCAGACCTCGTCGAACGCGGCCCCGCAGGGAAGCGCGGCGGCGTCATCGGTCCGCGGCGGAGGCCTTGAAGGCGATGCCGCCGTGCCCGGCGGACCATGGCAGCTGGGGTCAACGTCCTCGGAAGGCTTCATCTTCGACAACGAGAAGTGGGCGCACGAGACGACGCTCGCGCCCTTCCGGATCGCGCGCGCCGCCGTCACCAATGCTGAGTTCGCTACCTTCATCGAAGCCGGTGGCTATCGCACACGCTAATTCTGGAGCGAGGCGGGCTGGGCGTGGCGCGAAAACCGCAACGCGGAGCGGCCGGTCTACTGGCAGCCCAAGCGCGACGGCGTCTGGATGTGGCGGCGCTATCGCGGCGAGGAGCCGTTGGCGCCGCACGCCGCCGTCGTGTTCGTGAACTGGTTCGAAGCCGACGCGTGGTGTCGCTGGGCCAAGCGCCGCCTGCCGACCGAAATCGAATGGGAAGCGGCTGCCGTCGGCGAACCGACTCTTGATGGCGCGCGTCTCGCCGATCGGCGTCGTCGTTGGCCGTGGAGTGATGTCGCTCCCGATGCGATGCGTGCCAATCTCGATTTCGCGTTCGACGGCACGATTGATGTCGGCGCGCTCCCAGGTAGCGACAGCGCTTTCGGCTGCCGCCAGATGATCGGCAACACCTGGGAATGGACGTCGTCGCCGTTCGAGCCGTTCGCCGGCTTCTCGGCCGATCCGTATGTCGACTACTCGCGGCCGTGGTTCGGCACCCGCAAGGTGCTGCGCGGCGGTGCCTGGGCGACCAGCGCCCGCATCGCCCGTCCGGCCTACCGCAACTTCTTCACACCCGACCGCAACGACGTCTTCGCCGGCTTCCGCACATGCGCTCTCTGAGAGATTCCTCCCTGCGCGCAGCGCGGGGAGGTGCCCCGCTCAGAGCGGGGCGGAGGGGTCATGGGCAACGCGACTGGGGCCTCTGACCCCTGCGTCGCGGATAGAGCATTTCACGCGAAGCGTGAAATGCTGACGCGCCACCTCCCCGCGCTTCGCGCAGGGAGGAATATTTAAACCGCCTCGAGAGGCGCGTGGAGCTTGGTGCCGCGGACGATGATGCCGCCGCGGTTGCCGATCTCGACGCTGCCGTAGCGCTGGGCATAGACCGGCGGCAGCGGGCGCGCCTTGTCGGCGGCGAGCCACAGGCGGAGCAGGTGGCGGCGTTTCTCGGGCTCGACCCAATCCTCGAAGCCGGTGCGGTCGTGCAGGAGGGTGTGGTTGTGCACCAACTGCACGTCACCCGGCTTGAATTCCATGAACATGTTGAGCGCCAGATCGTTGGTCAGGTCGTCGAACATGTCGAACGCCTCGACATGGGCCGGCGTAAGCCGCGGCGCGTCGGGAAAGCGTTGCGCCGAGTCGACATACTGGCGCTGGTAGATCGCCGAGAGGCGGCCTTCGTACCAGTTGAACAGCGGGATCTCGAAGTAAGGCTTCTGTCCCGCGGGCACCTCGCCACGCCGATCGGTGGCCGCGGGCTCGAACAACAGCTTCAGCAGGTCGGGCCGCCGGCGGCGCATCTCATTGAAGATCGTGGTCGAGCTCACGAGAGCCGACAGGCCACCGGACTTCGCGGTCTTGAGACAGAGCAGCCCGACGATGTCGCAGGAGTCGGTGTGGAAGGTCTGCCGCTCGTGCGTCTGGTAGATGCGGACGTTGGGATCGTTCGAAGCGAGCCCGAGATCCTTCACATGGCCCAGCACGTGGCCCTTGCCGTTCTGTGAGCGCACGCTGCCGAGATGGGCGCCCAGGCCATAGAACGCCGTCGCCGCTTCGCGCATCGTCCAGCGCTCGACCGGCAGGCCGCGCAGCAGCAGGAAGCCACGGCCGTTCAGCACCTCGTTCTCGACGCGCTGCTGGAGCTTCGGCCCGAGCGTCGGCAGCACGAACTCCTGGGCGGTGATCGCGGCGATGTCGGCCTCGCGCGCGGCGAGAGTCTTGGTGACCTGTTCGACCTCGGCAACCTCGGCGGCGCTGAGCGGCATCAGCCAGTCGGTGCGCTTGGAGATTTCGGGGCCGTACCAGGCGGCGGGGCCGGTCTGCTCCGGCGGCAATGTGAACGACATGATGGTTAAGCGGCTTCCCAGGGAAAGCGGGGCGCGAACAGCTGATCGTCCGCGACCGACAGCCGGTAGCTCTCGGTGGCGTTGACCAGGGCCGCGCGAATGCCCGGCTCGAGCGCGCTGTGGCCAGCGTCTGGCACGATCACGAAGCGCGCCTCCGGCCAGGCACGCGACAGCGCTTCGGCGGTGATCGGCGGGCAAACGATGTCGTAGCGACCCTGCACGATGGTGCAGGGCAAGTTGCGCACCTTGTTGAGCTCGTTCCACGGCCAGCCTTCCGGCAGGAACGTGTTGTGGCGGAAGTAATGCGCCTCGATGCGCGACAGCGCGAGCGCGAAGCCGCCGTGGTCGGATTCGAACGGAGCGCGCGCGGTCGGATAGAGCGTCGAGCAGGCTGCCTCGTAGCGGCTCCAGGCGCGCGCTGCCGGGCGATGCACGTCGGGGCTGCGGTCGATCAGGCGGCGGTAGAAGTTGCTCAGCAGGTCGGTGCGCTCGTTGGCGGGCAGATGCTCGGCGAAGTCGCGCCATGCCTCGGGGAAGATCGCCCGCATGCCGTGCAGGAACCAGTCGATCTCCGAGCGCGTGCCGAGGAAGATGCCGCGCAGGATGAAGCCGGTCGTGCGCTCGGGATGGCGCAGCCCATAGGCGAGCGCCAGCGTGCTGCCCCACGAGCCGCCGAACAGCAGCCAGCGTGCAATGCCGAGATGGGCGCGCAACTTCTCCATGTCGGCGACGAGGTGCGCCGTGGTGTTGTCCTGCAGGTCGCCCAGCGGCATCGAGCGGCCGCAGCCGCGCTGGTCGAACACCACGATCCTGTAAAACTGCGGGTCGAAGAAGCGGCGATGCACAGGCGCCGAGCCGGCGCCCGGCCCGCCATGCAGGAACACCACCGGCACGCCGTCGGGATTGCCGCTCTGCTCCCAATAGACCGTGTGTCGCCCGTCGACCGCCAGCATCCCACTGGCGTAGGGCGAGATCTCCTGAAACAGGTCAGAACGAAGAGGTGTCTCGGAACGCGGCATGCGATTTCTCGTCGCTAGGAGTGCCACAGTGAGCGCCCTCGTGCCAGCCTCGCGAACATTTGCTTGTGCGGCGCGCGGGCGCATAAGCTCCGGCACGCGTTACGGAGGAACAGTGTTTTTTCGCATCCTTGCCGCCCTCCTGGCGCTGATCCTCCTGGCCGGCGGTTGCACGCCCGGCGCGGTTTCCACATCAGTTCCCTATGCGCAGGGCAATACCCTGCCGCCCGATGTGGAGAAGCTGGTCGGGCCGGCCTATGCCTCGCCCCAGCTCCAGGCTCTGGTGGACCGGATCGGCCAGCGACTGGTGACCCGCTCCGCGGTGCCGGGCAGCTTTCGGTTCTTCGTTCTCGACCAGCCCGAGGCGAATGCCCACGCGTTGCAGTCAGGCTACGTGTTCGTGACCCGCGGGTTGATCGCCCTGGCGAACGACGAATCCGAGCTGGCCGCGGCGATGGGCCACGAGCTCGGCCACATCACCGAGCGCCACGCGGCGTTCCGCGAGCGGCAGCAGCGGCAGATCATGGACGCGGCGATCGACGCAGCGATGAAAAGCGGCTCGATCACGGTCGGCCGCTCGGTGGCGCGCGATGGGCTGGTGAAGCTGCGCAGCTATTCGCGCGAGCAGGAGCTCGATGCCGACCGCGTCGGCGTCGGCTACCTCACGCGCGCCGGCTATCGCGGCGACGCCCTGGTCACGCTGATCCAGAACCTGCAGCGCCAGAACCGGCTCGAGGAGCAGATGCTGGGTCGTGCGAGCGGCGAGGGCCGCGAGCGCAATGCGCTGTCGACCCATCCGGGGGCGGAAGAGCGGCTGGCCGCGCTGGCCAACGTGGCGGCCGCCCGGCAGCCGGGCGAGACCGGCCAAGCGGCTTATCTTGCGGCGATCGACGGCATGTCGGTCGACGACCCGCCGGAGGAAGGCTTCGTGCGCGGCAATTCCTTCGTCCATCCCATGATGCGCTTCGGCTTCTCGGCGCCGCGCGATTTCCGACTGGTCAACTATCACGACGGCGTGCTGGGTATCGGCACCGACGGCTCGCTGCTGTGGTTTTCGTGCAAGCAGGACCAGATCGAGGGTCGGCTCGACGACTGGATGCGCAACAAGATCCAGCCGACGCCCACCGGCATCCAGGAGACCGAGATCGGCGGCGCCGAGGCTGCAATCGGCGCCCGTCCGCGCGGCTCGGATACGGGGCTCGGCCAGGTGCGCTACGTGCTGATCCGCCGGCCCGACGGCATTTGTTACTTCAACCTGCTGAGCGACGGCCCGGATCGGGACCGGCGCATCAACGTGCTGGTCAACGCCACGCGCAGCTTCCACGAATTGACCGTGGCGGAAGCGGCGGCATTGCAGCCCTTCCGCCTCACGATCGTCCCCGGCGGACCGGCCCGGGCGCTGGCCGCGCGCATGCCCTATCACGACTTCAAGCTGGAGCGGCTGCTGGTGCTGAACGGCGTCGACGACGCGGCCGCGCTGGCACAACGCGAGCAGGTGAAGCTGGTGACGCCGTAGTCTTTTGCTGGGCGCGCCCCCGGGCAAAAGAAAAAGCGGCCGGAAACCGGCCGCTTTCTTCGAAGTTCGGTTTGCCGAGACTTACGCGACCTTTGTCAGGACGCTGTTCAGCTTCTGGGTCGCCAGATCCTTGTCGATCCGCTCCACCGCGGCGAGCTCGCGCGCCAGACGGTCGAGGGCGGCCTCGTAGATCTGCCGCTCGCTGTAGGACTGGTCGGGCTGACCGGCATTGCGGTGCAGGTCGCGCACGACCTCGGCGATCGACACCGGATCGCCCGAGTTGATCTTGGCTTCGTATTCCTGGGCGCGGCGATTCCACATTGCGCGGCTGACGCGGCTGCGGCCCTTGAGGGTCACCAGGGCGTTCTCCATGATCTTGCGCGAGCTGAGCTTGCGCAGACCCGAGATCTTCGCCTTCGCGACCGGTACGCGCAGCATCATGCGCTCCTGCTCGAACGAGATGACGAACAGGTCGAGCTTGTGCCCGGCAATCTCCTTCGCCTCGATGTCGATCACGCGGCCCACACCATGAGTCGGGTAGACAACGAAGTCGCCCTTCTCGAACGCAAACTCCTTCGCCTTTGCCGCTGGCTTCTTCGGCTTGGCCATGTCCATGTCCTTCACTCTCAATCCCCGCGCTGAGCGATACCCGCAGTCTGCCGCGTACGCTTCCCCAAACGTACTTGACCCGATCACCAGTACCGGTAAGTTGCATTCGGATACCGATAAGGGCGACCGAGCCGGCGACAGCCCGACTTGGGACCGCTCCAACGGAAAAGTTATACCAGAAAATTAAGGCAGAGTCGCGGCCTATGTTGCATTTCGGCAACGCTTGCCCATGCAGAGGCTGCATGGCTCGCACAAAAAGGTGCGTAAAAGGACTTTGTCGCGCCTAAATCTGGGGGGCCGCCCCCGATCAGCGCTTGCCCGGTTCCTTGCTGAAGTACTTTTCGAACTTTCCGGTTTCATCCTTGTACTGCTCGGCGTCGGCCGGGGCCTCGCCCTTACGGGTGATGTTGGGCCACTCCGCGGAATAGGTCCGGTTGACCTCCAGCCATTGCTCCATGCCCTTTTCGGTGTCCGGAACGATCGCCTTGGGCGGGCACTCCGGCTCGCAGACGCCGCAGTCGATACACTCGTCCGGATTGATGACCAGCATGTTGTCGCCCTCGTAGAAACAGTCAACGGGGCAGACTTCAACGCAGTCCATGTACTTGCACTTGATGCAAGCTTCGGTCACGACATAGGTCATCAAAAGCTCCCGGAACGAGCGGCCGGCTGCTTAACGCGCGCAGAGGGTTGGCGCAAGGCTGGCATCATGCCGCTTCGATTTCATCATACAACGCGCGCGCTTCGGTCGCCGGCCCACGCCGCTCACCGAGCGCCACGATCTTCACCACGCGCACCTTGGGGCCGAGCGCAAAGGTCAGCACCATGCCGGGCTCGACATTCGCATGCGCCTTTTCGGTGACCCGGCCGTCGACCCGGCAGCGCGCCTTCTCGACATAACGCGCCGCGAGCGATCGGGTTTTGAAGAAACGCGCGTGCCAGAGCCATTTGTCGAGCCGCATGCGCGGGTCGGCTATTTCTTCCCGCCGAGCTTGAGCTCAAGCAGCTTGGCGAAAGGCGAGTCGGAAACGTCGCCCTTCTTCTCCGTCGTGGCGTAGAGCCTGAGCGCCGGACCGTCGGCATCGCGGCGCGGCGGCCGCGGCCCGCGACGGTCGTCGCGTGGCGGCCTGTTGTCGCGCGGGCGGTCGCTCTTCGGCCTGTCGCCTTGAGGTCTATCGCCCTGGGGCCTGTCGCCTTGAGGCGGGCCATCCCTGCGGTCTTGCCTCGGCCCACCACCCGGCCCACCGCCTGGTGGCCGATCGCGGCGGGGTGCGTCGGCGAAGAACTGGCGTTCGTTCGGGCGGTCAGGTCGTTCGCGGCGGCGCTGGTCACGGCGCTCGCGCTCCTGCTGGCGCTGACGCTCGCGCTGTTCCTCGCGCTCGCGCACGAAGCGCGGCTTGACCGAGAAGGCATACAGCGGCCCGTGCTCGTCCGACGGCGGATGCACGCGATAGCCCAGGCCGCGCAGCACATCGGCCATCTCCGGCTCCGAGCAGCCGACCAGCGACATCATCTGAGGCGTTGCGCGGAACCAGCCCGGCTGCAATGGCCGAGGGCCTTCCGGCTTCGGCTCTTCCGGCGCAGCCGCTTCGGCCGTCGCTTCGGCAGCGGGTTCGGAAGTGTCGGCATCGGCCCGCGCTTCCTCGGCGGGAGCGTCGACTTGGGCCGTCGGCTCTTCGACCGCGGGGGTCTCGGCTGCCGCAGCGTCGTCTGTTACCTCGGGGGCTTCGCCCGTGGCTTCTCCAGTCGCGGCCTCTTCACGCGTGGCTTCTTCGACCGGCGCGTGTTCCGGGGCCGTTTCCTCGGTCGCGTAGGCGATCGGCTCGGCGGGTGCCGTTTCCGGCGTGGCCTCTTCGGCCTTCACTTCCGCCGTGGGCGCGGGTTCCGGCTCGAGCTCGCCGAAGGCTGCCGCAACGATCGCCCATTCGCTGATCTCGTCAGCGGATGGAGGCGTCGAAGACGCCGCTGGCGTCGAAGACTCGGTGGGTGTGGACGGCGTCGGAGCGGCAGGCTCGGCCTTCGGCCGGGCCTCGGTCCTCTTCTCCTGCTGCCTCTCGTGCTGCGCCCGGCGCGCGCTCTCGCGGCTTTCGCGCACGGCCTGGCGCGCCATCGCGGCCAGGCGCTCGACCATGTCGGCGCGGATTGCGTGGTTGCCGAGCGGCAGGTAGCCGATCGCGCCGTAGAAATCGCGCTCAGATCCCTGCGGCAGATCCATCGAGGTGCGACCCTCGGCCGGCAGCTGCGGGATCGTGTCCCGGCTGTGCGCCACCATCCAGAGGCCGGCGCGCAAGCGGATCGGCACCGGCTTCAGCATGCTCGGGAAATAGAGCGAGAAGATGCCGACGCGCACGCCGAGCTTGGCCAGCGCCTTGCGGTCCTCTTCGCTCAGCTCGGCCATCTGCTGCTCGATGGGCCGCCGCGGCAGGATGCCGAGATTCTCGCACAGCTGGAACACGATGCCGCGCGCGCCGGGCGGCAGCTGCTCGGAGCTGGCGCGGGCATCCATCAGTTCGGAAAGACCGAGGCGAATGCGCGTCTCGACCCAGGAGGCTGCGCGCTTGCGGACTTCCTCGCGCGCGGGTCCGTCGAGCAGATCCGACGCCAGCGCCTCGACCTTGGGCGCCAGCACGTCGCCGCTCGCCATCAGGCGTGCGATCGGGCCGCCGCCCCAGCAGATGCGCAGCTGCGCATCGAACACCAACTCGCCATCGGGCGCACTGGCGAAGGCCTGCAGGCGCGCCGGCAGGTTCTCGCGCAGCGCTCGCAACGCGGCGCTCAGCACGGCCTTCTGGTCCGCCACCTTTCCATCGGGGCCTTCAGTGGCGTCCGGCACAAATCGGAAGCCCTCGACACGGCCGAGATGCTCGCCCTCGACTATGACCTCGCCCGCTTCGGCGACCGACGTCGTCATTTCACCCTCATCCCGCAATCTTCGTACAAGCAGTGCGGCGCGTCTATCGACAAACCTTTGCGTCAAGCGCTGGTGCAACACATCGGATAGCCGATCTTCAATCGCGCGCGCCCTCTCTTGCCAGTGTTGGGCCCTCTGAATCCAGTCCGCGCGGTGCGAAATGTAGGTCCAGGTCCGAACGTGCGCGATCCGTGTCATCAACGTGTCGATATCGCCATCAAAGCGTTCCAGTCTCTTGACGTGACTGTCGATCCAGTCGTCCGGCAGGCGCTCGCCGCCCTGGGTGAGGTGCTGAAAGAGCTGGCCCAGCAGGGCGGTGTGCTCTTCCGTCATCGTCTTGCGGAAATCAGGCACCTGGCAGACATCCCAGAGCAATTTCACACGACCCGGTGCGTGCAGCCGCGGCAGGAATTCCGAATGCTGCGACAGCGTCTGTAGCGCGAACTGGTCGTCCTGCTCGCGCACGCGCTGCAGGGCGGCATGCGGCGGCGGCGCGTTGAGCGACGCGACCAGCGCCGGGACCGAGCGGAAATCGAGCTCCGAGTTGCGCCATTCCAAGTCGCGCAGCGGATCGAAGCGATGATTCTCGATCGCCTCGACCGTCTCTTCGTCGAGGCCGCCGACATCGATCGTGGTGCCGAACGTGCCATCGTTCATGTACCGGCCGGCGCGGCCGGCGATCTGCGCGATCTCGACGTCGCGCAAAGGTCGCTGCTGCCGGCCGTCATACTTGCGCAGGCTCGCGAACCAGACATGGTCCACGTCCATGTTCAGGCCCATGCCGATCGCGTCGGTCGCGACCAGGTAATCGACCTCGCCCGACTGGAACATCTCGACCTGGGCGTTGCGTGTGCGGGGGCTGAGCGCGCCCATCACGATCGCCGTGCCGCCGCGCTGGCGGCGGATCAGCTCGGCGATGGCGTAGACCTCGTTGGCCGAGAAGCCGACCACCGCCGAGCGGGCCGGCAGCCTCGTCGCCTTCTTCGGTCCGACATAAGACAGTTTGGAGAAGCGCGGTCGCGCCACGACGTCGATGTCGGGCAATAGGCGGTTGAGGACCGGGCGGATGGTGTCGGCGCCCAGCAACATGGTCTCGTCGGTGCCGCGCGCGTTCAGGATGCGGTCGGTGAAGAAGTGGCCGCGCTCGGGATCGGCCGCCATCTGCACCTCGTCGACGGCGAGGAACGAGACCTGCCGGTCGAGCGGCATGGATTCGACGGTGCAGATGAAATAGCGCGCGGTCGCGGGCGCGATCTTCTCCTCGCCGGTGATCAGGGCGACCTGGGCGGCCCCCTTGATCTTCACGACACGGTCATAGTTCTCCCGCGCCAGCAGGCGCAGCGGGAAGCCGATCATGCCGGACTGGTGGCCCAACATGCGTTCGATGGCGAGGTAGGTTTTGCCGGTGTTGGTCGGCCCGAGGACGGCGGTCAGGCGGCCGGACGCGCTGGCGAGCGACATGGGGGTGAACTTGGCGCGCGGCGGGGGCGGACGCAAGGCCGGGTGATGCTAAGGTCACGCCATGAAAGTCTGCATCGTAGGCGCCGGCGCGGTCGGCGGACTCATCGGAACCCGCATCGCCGCATCAGGTGGCGCTGAGGTAAGCGCGCTGGCCCGCGGCGAGACGGCGCAGGCCCTGCGCAAGAATGGCTGGCAGCTGAAGCAGGGCGGCAAACCGATCGCTGGCCCCGCCGCTGCCGTGTCGAGCGATCCGCGCGCACTCGGGCCGCAGGACCTCGTGGTCGTTGCCGTCAAGGCGACTGCCATGGCGTCGGTTGCGGAGTCGGTGTCGGCCCTGCTCGGTCCGGAGACCATCGTGCTGCCGGCGATGAACGGCGTGCCGTGGTGGTTCACCCACGGCGTGCCGGCGGCCGGTGCCGCGCCGCTCGAATCGGTCGATCCAGGCGGCGCGCTCGCCAAGGCGATTCCCCAGAAGCATGTGATCGGCTGCGTCGTCCATCTCGCCGCCTCGACCGAAGCGCCGGGCGTCGTGGTGCACCGGAACGGCATGGGCCTGATCGTCGGCGAGCCGGATGGCGCGCTCTCGCCGCGGCTCGAGACGGTGCACGAGCTGCTGACCAAAGCGGGCTTCGACGTGACCTCGACGCCGAAGATCCGGCACGAGGTCTGGTACAAGCTCTGGGGCAACATGACGATGAACCCGGTGTCGGCGATCACCGGCGCCACCGGTGATCGCATGCTCGACGATCGCCAGGTGAGCGACTTCTGCTCGGCGGCGATGCTCGAGGCGGCGGCAATCGGCGCCAAGCTCGGCTGCGCCATCGACCAGACGCCCGAGGCGCGCCATGCAGTGACGCGCGAGCTCGGTGCCTTCAAGACCTCGATGCTGCAGGATGCCGAGCGCGGCCGGCCGATCGAGCTCGATGCGCTGGTGACCGCGGTCTGCGAGCTCGGCCGCCGGACCGGTATTGCGACGCCCTACATCGACGCGTTGCTGGGTTTGACGCGGCTGTTCGCGCAGTCGCGCGGGCTTTATCCGGCAGCGAGCAGATCGATCTCGTAGAACAGCTTGTCCTCGCTGATCCTGGCCGACGGCAGGGATTTGAGGCCGCCGCCATCCTCGTCGGTGCGGACGACGTGATCCTGGGTCAAGCTATCGAGACGCTCCAGCAGGCGCGGCCACGGAAGAGTGCCCCATCGGACGGCCTTGGCCATCTTGGCGTCGGTCGGCACCAGCGCCATCTCGAGCGACTTCATGAGCTCGAGCCCGAGCTTGTTCAGGGTGGCGTTCTGGCTTGCGTGGTGGCCCACCTTGTAGAGGATCGTGCGCTTGAGCAGGTCCGGCCCGCTGACCGTGCGGCCCTCGAAGTTCCACGTCACGTCCTGCCAGGAGAGCCAATTGCCGACCTGCGCGTCGGCCGCGAACAACAGCACGGGTCCGCCCTGCTTCTTGGGCCCCAGCTCGAAGGCGATCACCAAGCTGGTGTTGTTGGTCTCGACGTCGAGCTTCATGGCCAGCGCCGTGGCCGCACCGAGCCAATCGCTGTCGATGCGACGCCAGTCCTGGCCCGTATCGATGCCGTGTCGCTGGTTGTTGCCGTTAGCGGCCGGATCAGGCTCGCCGGCATCCGCCCAGTAGCGCTGCTGGAAGAAAGACAGAGCCTTGGTCCCATCGAGCGGCAAGGCAAAGCGATTGTCGAACGGGCGCATGGGTTCGCGTTCCAGCGCCGGCTCGATCTGCTCGAGCAGGCCCATGTAGGCGTCGAAGTAGACCTGCTCGGTCTCCTTCTTGCTCGGGTCGGCAAGCTTCAACATCTTTCTGTCGCGCGGTGGCCCCAGCACGAATGCGCGAACCGCGTCCTCAATCAGCTCGACCGGCGGCTGGCCGGGCTCGAGATACTTGATGTTGCTCGGGCTGAGCGCCTTCAGGGACTCGCCGAAGCTCTTGAGCTTCTTGCCGGCATCGTCGCCGAAGAAGCCGAGAATGGAGCCGAGCTGCGAAGCGCCGTCCTCGTCGGCAGCGAGATGCATTCGGGCGTGCGCGTCGGTCAGGGCGGCCAGCGCGCGGTCCTTCTTGGTCCGCAGCTCCTTGCCGAACGCATCGTCCTCGTTCTGGCACCAGGGCGCCCAGATCTGGCCGGCGCTGTCCTTGCCGAACTTCTCCAGCAGCGCCGGAAAGCCCGACAAGTGGTCGTAGTGTTCGTGGGTGGCGATCACGACGTCGATCTTGCCGCCGGTCTCGGCGTGCAGATCCTCGACTGCCTTCTCCATGATGTCCGGCCCGCCCGGCTGCGACTGGTGGATGCCGCAATCAACCAGGATCTGCAGGTCGGGCTGGTTTCCCGGTCGCGGGAAGCGAATCAGGAAACAGTCGCCAACGCCCAGTCGATACATCCGGATTCGCGCACGCGTGGTGCCGTCCGCCGCACGCTTGGGCGGCGAGGACGGAGCGCTCCTGCCTGCGGCCGGCTTGCTTGCGACCTTCCTGGCCGTCGCCTTCTTGGCCATCGTTACCTCCCTAGTCGCGATGCAGCATGGCGAACGGCTCGGCAGCGGAGCCGGTGAAGTAGCTTGATGCTCCCTCGCTGTCGGCAAGCGCGCCGCGGAACTTAATCTCGTTGTTCGCCCTGTCCTTGTGGCCGACCCGCTTGCGGATGACGTAGCGGACCTCGGCCGTATCGAGGTCGCAGATCAACGTGCAGCCGCCGCGGAGCGCCTGGCCGGGCATGTCCGCCGGCATCCAGCGCTGGGTCATTTCGATGATGAGGTCGGTGCGAATGTCGCCGTTGGGCGCAACGCGCCAGGCAGGGCGCACCGCGCCGATTTCGATGCGGGACACCGTGCCCGGCTTGCCGTCGATCGTCGCCGCTAGCGTTCGGACGCCGAGCGGGACCGGCACCAGACCCAGGGCGCTGAACAGCGTTGCAGGCGTGCTGGGCTCATCGAGGACCCGCTTGTAGAGTTCGGCTGCCGCTCGGTTCCAGTCGACGAATGCCTGGTAGCGATCGGACGTGCGCCGCCAATCGATGCGCGCTTCCGTCAGCGGCTTCAGGGCTGCGGGAGGAACGTCCGGGCACTGCCATGCCAGCGCATCGACCGAGAGATTGGAAACGCCACCCGGGTAGATGCCGCGTTCGCGGAAGGCCGTGATGAAAGCGACGCGGTAGCCGTCCTTGTCGTCCGGGATCAGGTCTCGATCGGCGGTGATGAGCGCCCGCAGATACTCGCCGAAAGTGAGATCGACCGGCGGGCAGTAGTCGAGCGCCCGGATGCAGGTCGTCAGGATCGAGGCCGCGACGTTCGCGGCCTCGACAGCCAGCCGCTCGACAAGATCGAACGGGATTTCGCCCTGGGGCAGGACTCCCGAGCCGCCGGTGGCGAGCCGGAACAGGTCGCGGGTCTTGCGGTCGTAGACGCGGGCGAAGGCCGCGAACACCGCCGCCACCAGGAGGGCGCCGCGGCCGTGCGGTTCGGTGATGGTCTTGTAGGCGCTGGGATCGGGCGTCGCGACGATGAAAGACCGCAGCGCCTTGTGCATCCCGGTGGCGTCTCCGAATTGTTGCGCCAGCACGCCCAGGCTTTCGGACAGCGGCGTCTCGCCGCGCGTTTCGCGAATCGCGGCGCGCAGCACCAGCGGCATCGTGAAGTGCTGCAACAGGGCAACGATGTCGGCAAAGGCCTCGTGGAAGGCCAGCATGTCGGGACCCGTCGCCTCCTTGAAGCGGGGGTGCAGGCCGTCCAGCAGCGCGTGGGTCGTCTCGTGGGCGACCACGTCGTGCGACAGGCAGTTGAACACCATGCCGCCCGGCAAGGTGACGTCGCTGCCGGCGGACGCCCGGAAGTAGCCGAACAGCAGAGCGATCTTCTCCGGGCTGTAATAGGCGTTGGCCTCGCGCAGGGCATGCGGGTAGATGCGCAGGCGGCGCACGAAATGCGCGGTCCACTTGCCGTTGATCTTCGACCGCCGCGGCGCCCAGATGGCCGCCCGGCCAAGCGCCCGCTCGAAATGATCGATCGTCTTCATGGCGACCGCGTAGACCATCTGTTGATGGAATTGCGGATTGCCTTCGGACGGTCGATAGCCGCTTTGCGCCAGCAGGCTCGGGTGGTTCAGGTCGACCGGGACGTAGGCCGCGCCACTCGGCGGGTCGACGTCGATCACCTCCAGATATTCCCCGACCGGGCCAGGCCTGAGGTTCTTCTCCCAAGGCACCGCGAGCTCGACCTCGTTCAGGTCGAAATAACGCATGGTGCTGCTGTACATCGGATCCCGCGCATAGACCCAAAGGCGGCGCACCGGTGGGACCGGCATGTCGGGCGCGATGGCATGGTTGCTCGGTGGCGGCAGATCCGGTGGCGGCGCCGACTGGCTCGGTGGAGCCGCCGGCTCGGTTGGCGCGGCATCGCCGTCTGCAGGCGGAAGTTTAACGGCCGTCGATCGCGGAACCTTGGTGGCGAGCTGACGCTTCAGGGTCGATGACGCGGTCGGATGCGATATCAGCGCGTCAATGATCTGGCGAGCCTGGGGAGACTGCGCGACCTGAGGCGCCATGTCTTCCGCCTCGAGCAGGTCGTACTCGGCCAGCAGTCGCTCGATTTCATGCGAGCGCTGACTGATCTGCAGAGCCTCGAGTTCGAGCATGCGCTGCCGTTCGGGTGACGGCGCCGCCGCCATGCCGAGCCCGGTCAGGACCTTCAGTAGCGGGAACGACACCGAATCGGTGGTGGTCTTCCTGAGTTCCGCGGCTATCGCCGGCGCTCGCGCGAGTGCTGCGTTCCCCTGCAGGATGCCCTTGCCGAGGCGGCCGATCTGGTGGGCATCGGGAGGCAGCGCGCTGTCGAACAACGCCTTGCGCGTGGCCTCGACCCGCATCCAATCCTCGGCATAGCCCTCGAGCGCGGCCTTGTTGTGCTGCATCCACAAGGCAGCCGCGGCTGCGATCTGCGGCGTCGCGGCCGACGTGCCGCCGCCGTCCTGGTCGATCGTGTCGGGGCAGCCGAACTTGGCCCAGGGAACGTTCGGCGTGAAGGCGGCCAGCGCGGTCGCATCCTTGCTCGGAGGCCCGTAGCAGCCGGCCATCTTGTCGATCGGCAAATCGGCGTAGGGACGGCCGTCGGCCATCACGCCACATGCCGCGATGACCCGGTTGAAGCGGGCCGGGTAGACGATGAAGCGTGTCGGAAGATTGCCGAAATTGTTGCCCGCCGCGGTGACCACGACGACGCCACGTTCATACAGCGCGTTGACGCCATCGGCCCAAGCCGCCGAGGCAATGCCGCCCATGCTCATGCTGAGGACATGGACCCGTGTCTCCTCGTTGTCGCAGAGCGCATGGACGTAGTCGAAGGCGCGGGCGATGGCGCTGTTGCGGAACAGCACGACCCAGTTGGCGACGCGGATCGGCACGACCGACAGCTTGCCGGCAGCGCCGAACGACTCGCCGTTCGATCCGTCGAGATCGCGGCCCGCCAGGATGCTGAGCGTGCCGGTGCCGTGGCCGAACATCGGATTGATCAGCGCCGTCGGCCTGTCGGTGGCGTCGGTAGGCCGGTCCTCGTCGACGAAGTTGCGATGCAGCGCCTTGTCGGCCAGGAACTCCGGCGTGGATTTGTGCTGGGCGTCGTAACCGGTATCGAGGTGTGCGATTCGGATGATCTTGCCGGGCGCGGTCTTCGCGTTCGGGAAGGCGAGGCCGCTGCGCATCTCCTCGAGCTGCGAATGCCGCTCATCGGCGAACCAGAGATTGGTCTTGCCGACGGCGTAAATGTCGCTGTTCGGTGCGGTGGGCGCGCAGCCCGACAGGCCGAAGGCTTGGCGGTTCTGAGTCGTTCAGAGCCACGATTGCTGGAGGTCCGGCTCGGCTATGGCAACATCGCCGCCCGCCACGCCGAGGCCGTCGCTCAGCAGCGCATGGCAGGCATCCCAGGGATTGCTCTCGGCGGACGACTCCGCCAGATGCCAGATCGGCCGGCCCGCCATGCCCATGGCTGAGCCCCGCTCTATGTGTGGCATCAGGGGCTGGAGCTTGAGCTCGCCGCCCATGGCCAGTGTGCCCGTCGAGGCCTCTCGCCGCGTCTTGATCAGCAGACGCAATCCCTTGTCGGCCATGGTCCCCCCTGCCGCACGAGTGCTGATTCAGGGGGAGGATGCGGCTGGGGCGTCGGTATTGTCCGTGCGAAAACTCACACCGAGTGAAAAAGACAATCAGCCGGCTATCGCGACCTCGCTCTTGCCGGCGCCGAGCACGGGTCCCTGATCGGCCTGCTGGACGAGCACGGCCAGGCCCTGGTCCGGCCCGAATCGGTCGGCCGGCACGGTCCAGCTCGCCTCCGCGCCGGTCCATGAGCTGATGCGCTCGAAGCGGCGCACGACGTTGAAGTTGTCGATCCGCCGACCCTCGTTCTCGCCGTGCGTGACTGGCGTCGAATGGCGACGATCGTAGACGAACAGCATGACGTCGGCCGGATGGTTGAGCTTCTGCGCTGCCAGCCAGATTCGCAGCGACCCGTCGGCCATACGATTGAGGGTCGGCGTCGCGCGCACCGTCGACTGGCGGCGGGCATCGGACAGCATGTCCTCGATCTGGCCGCCGCTGGTGCCCGGCTGGTTCACGCGGCCGTCGACCACCATCTCGGGCGTGTAGACGTAGCGCTGGCTGAGCGTACGGGCGTAGATGCGCTGCCGCTCGGTGGTCTCCTTCGTGGCGAAGCGATCCTTCCAGCCGATGTAGTCCCAGTAGTCGACGTGGAACGAAAGCGCGACGATGTCGGGGCGGCGGGCGAGCTTGCCCAGCTCGGCATCGGCGGGCGGGCAAGAGCTGCAGCCCTGTGAGGTGAACAGCTCGATCGCCCAGGGGCCGGCCTTGTCTGCGGAGCCGGTCTTGCCCTCGGCCATGGTGTCCGGCGCGGCCAACAGGGCGGCGCCGGCAACGAGAAGGGAACGTCTTCCAAACGCGGACATGGCTGGAAAATGAGAGCCAACCCCGCTCTGCACCAATCAACAAACGGTTAGACTCGCGCTACGTAATATTATAACAAAATGGCATGCACGGCTCGGCGTCCCTGGGCACCATTCTCCTCGGCATGAGCGCCTTTCAGCGCGTGGCGTGCGCGTTGGGCGTCGCGGCCATGCTGTGGCTCTGCGTGTGGTGGGCGCTGTGAACACCGCACTGAAGCTGGTCGACCTCACGGTCTCGTATGACCGGCATCCCGCCGTGCATCACGTCTCGGCGGAGATCCCGGCGGCGGAGATCACCGCCATCGTCGGCCCCAACGGTGCTGGCAAGAGCTCGCTCCTCAAGGCGATGATGGGGCTGGTGCGGCGGGTCGAAGGCCGCATCGAATGCAGTGCGCGGCGCATCGCCTACCTGCCGCAGCAGGCGGAGATCGACCGCTCGTTTCCGATCTCGGTGCTCGACACGGTGCTGCTCGGCCGCTGGTCGCGCTTCGGCGCCTTCGGCAAGGCCAATAAGGCCGATGTGCACGACGCGCAGCATGCGATCGAATCGGTCGGACTGGGCGGCTTCTCGCGCCGGCCGATCGACACGCTGTCCGTTGGCCAGTTCCAGCGCGTGCTGTTCGCGCGGCTGCTGCTGCAGGACGCCGATCTCGTCCTGCTGGACGAGCCGTTCGCCGCGATCGACGCCAAGACCGTCACCGACCTGATGGACGTCATCCGCCGCTGGCGCAGCGAGCAGCGCACGGTGATCGCCGTGCTGCACGACCTCGACCAGGTGCGGCGCGACTTCCCCAACAGCCTCCTGCTGGCGCGCGAGCTGGTGGCGGCCGGTCCGACCGTCGGCGTGTTGTCGGCCGAGAATTTGCTGCGGGCTCGCGCCATGGCCGAGGCCTGGGACGAGCACGCCAGCGCCTGCGAGATGCCGCTCAGGCAATCGGCGTGATCTGTCGTCGGAACGACGGCGATGCATGACCTGCTGATCGCGCCTTTCACCGACTTCGGATTCATGAAGCGCGCGTTGGTGGCGTGCCTTTGCCTGTCGCTCGGCGGCTCTTCGATCGGCGTGTTCCTGATCCTGCGGCGCATGACCCTGATGGGCGATGCGCTGGCGCACGCCCTGCTGCCGGGCGCGGCGCTGGGCTTCCTGCTGGGCGGGCTGTCATTGCCGGCGATGAGCCTCGGCGGCTTCCTGGCCGGCATCACGACCGCGCTGGTGTCGGGCGCGATCGCCCGCTTCACCTCGATGCGCGAGGACGCAAGCTTCGCCGCGGCCTACCTCACGGCCCTGGCGCTGGGCGTGCTGATCGTGTCGTTGCGCGGCTCGGCGATCGACCTGATGAACATCCTGTTCGGCGCCATCCTCGCGGTCGACGACCAGGCGATGTTCCTGGTGGCCGGCACGACGACGCTGACCCTGGTCGGGCTCGCCGCAATCTACCGGCCGCTGGTGGTCGAGTGCTTCAACCCGGGCTTCCTCGCCGCCATGGGCGTGCGCGGCGCCCTCTACCACTACCTGTTCCTGGGTCTCGCCGTGCTGAACATGGTGGCGGCCTTCCAGGCGCTCGGCACGCTGATGGCGCTCGGCCTGATGCTGCTGCCGGCGGTCGCGGCCTCGTTCTGGTCGCGCGAGGTCTGGTCGATGACGGCGATCGCCGCGCCCATGGCGTTCCTGTCCGGGGCGATCGGTTTGTTGGTGTCGTTCCATGCCGGCCTGCCGTCGGGGCCGGTGATCGTGCTGGTGGCGAGCCTGTTCTTCCTCGGCTCCCTGCTGTTCGGCTCGCGCGCCTCGGTGCGCGCAAGGCTGTCGCATCCGGTTCATCTTCGCGGCTAATCTCCCGCCATGGGATTGGACACGCCTACGATGGTGGCGCTCGCCGCCTTCGCGATCGGCATCGCCTTCGGCGTGCTGGCGCGGTGGTCAGGTTTCTGCCTGCGCGGTGCCGTCGAGGACGTGCTGACCAAAGATAATGCGCCGCGCGCGCGGGGCTTCCTGCTGGCGATGGCGGTGGCGCTGATCGCCGTCCAGGCGCTGGTGCTGACCGGCCGGCTCGACATTTCCAAAGCCGTGGTGATGCCGACGTCGCTGTTCTGGGGCGGAGCCTTAGTTGGAGGCGCTCTGTTCGGCATCGGCATGGTGCTGACCGGAGGCTGCGGCACGCGCATGCTGGTGCTGGCGGCCGGCGGCAACCTTCGCTCGGTCGTGGTGTTCTTCGTCTTCGGCTTCGTCGCCTACGCCACCATCCGCGGCATTCTCGCGCCGGCGCGGGCGGCCTTCATGGACGTGGCCTCGGTCAAGCTCGCCCATCAGGCATTGCCGCTGATCGTCGGCCCGATCGTGATCGTGCTTGCACTGGCCTTCATCCTGTGGCGCCGGGTGGAGATGAAGCATCTGGTCGCGGGCGCGCTGATCGGCCTGCTGGTGCCGTTGGGCTACCTGGTGACGGGCGTGCTGGGCAACGACGACTTCGACCAGACGACGGTCGAGAGCATCAACGTCACGCGCGGCGGCGGCGATGTGCTGATCTACCTGCTCACCTGGACCGGCTCGAAGATCAATTTCGGCATCGCCTTCGTGGGCGGCATCCTGGTCGGCGCGGCGCTGATCGCGCTGCTGCGGCGCGATTTCAAGCTCGAGAGTTTCGAGCGGCCAGCCGACATGCTGCGCTACGCCGGGGGTGCCGCGCTGATGGGCGTGGGCGGCGTGCTGGCGCTGGGCTGCACCATCGGCAACGGGCTCACGGGCATCGCTTCGCTGGCCCCGACCTCGTTCATCGCCCTGCCGGCGATGGTGCTGGCCGCGGCCGCGACGATGAAATGGCGCTGGAGGAACAAGGCATGAGCACGCTCAAGACCACCACGGCCAACGGGATCCATATGCGCTATGCCGAGGCCGGCCCAATGGACCAAGGGGCCCCGTTGGTGCTGTTCTGCCACGGCTGGCCGGAATCCTGGTACTCGTGGCGCCACCAGCTCGAGGCGGTCAGCGCGGCCGGCTTCCGCTGCGTTGCGCCCGACATGCGCGGCTACGGCGGCACCGAGGCGCCCGAGCCGATCGAGTACTACTCGCTGCTTCACCTGGTCGGCGACATGGCCGAGCTGGTGAAGACGCTTGGCGAGACGAAAGCCGTCATCGTTGGTCACGACTGGGGCGCGCCGGTCGCCTGGCATGCAGCACTTTGGCGGCCCGATCTCTTCACCGCGGTGTGCGGCATGAGCGTGCCCTATTCGCCGCCGGGCTATGTCGACATCCTGACGGCGCTGGCGAAGCTTGGCATCACCGACTTCTACCTGCAGTATTTCCAGAAGCCCGGCGTCGCCGAGGCGGAGCTGCAGCAGGACATCAAGGGCGCGCTCCGGCGGCTCTACTTCACGGCCAGCGGCGACCTCGACGACGACAAGAAAGGCTTCGGCCGCCTGCCCAACGGCACGTTGCTGGGCAACACCGCCGATCCGCCGTCCTTGCCCAAGTGGCTGAGCGAGGCCGACCTCGATTATTACACCGGCGAATTCGCGCGCACCGGGTTCCGCGGCGGCCTGAACTGGTACCGTAACCTCAGGCGCAACTGGGAGCTCGGTGGCCCGTGGCGTGGCCAGCCGATCCGTCAACCGTCACTGTTCATCGCCGGCAGCAGGGACGGCGTGCTGCGCTTTCCGGCGGCGCAGGCGCAGCTCGACGCCTTTCCGAAGACGCTGCCTGGCCTGCGCGGCAGCCACATCATCCCGGGCCCCGGCCACTGGATTCAGCAGGAGCGGCCCGATGAGGTGAACCGCCTGCTGATCGAGTTCCTTCAAGGACTTAGGTCTTGAGAATCGACAGCTTTCTTCCTATCTTCCTAAATTAGGAAGACGGGAAGAAGAATGGCCCTTAATATCAAAGATCGCGAAACGGAAGAGGTTGTTCGACGGCTGGCTCAGCGCACCGGCCTGTCGATCACCGATGCTGTCCGGCAGGCCGCGATGGAGAAGCTGGAGGGGATCGAAGCCGACAAAGAGAAGCGGAAAGCGGCGTTGCGCGCGATCATCGCAGAAGGCCGCTCCCTTCCGATTCTCGACACGAGGAGCGACGAAGAAATTCTCGGCTACAACGAGCGAGGGACGTTCGATTGATCGTTGTCGATTCATCCGCGCTGATCGCCATCACTCTCGACGAGCCCGGAGCGGAACAATTCAGCGATGCGGTTGGCGAAGACGATGCACCGCATGCCTCGGTTTTCACCCTCTTTGAGACTCGTACGGTGCTGCTGTTTCGGGGTGGCGCCGCGAGGTTGCGGCAATTCCAGCATTGGCTCGACACGGCGAAGGTGGTGTCGGTCGCTTTCGATGAACAACAAGCAGCGTTGGCCCTCGATGCCTATCGCCGCTGGGGGAAGGGCAACCATCCGGCGGCTCTCAATCTGGGCGACTGCGTTTCTTATGCCCTCGCCAAGAGTTTGAATGCGCCCTTGCTGTTCAAGGGCGCCGACTTTTCACGCACGGACGTGCGTCCGGCCCTCTAGCTACTTCTTCTCTTCTTCGAACTTCAGCGCGGCGCCGTTCATGCAGTAGCGGTTGCCGGTCGGGCGCGGGCCGTCGGGGAAGAGGTGACCGAGATGGCCGCCGCACTTGGCGCAGGTCACCTCGGTGCGCACCATGCCGTGGCTGGTGTCGCTC
>DASXQC010000211.1:0-3754 GCA_036493235.1 Reyranella sp. | reverse complement strand
AGAGAAGGCGCGATATCCACCAGCCGATCAGCAGGAGGATGATCGCGCCGACGACGCGCAGGCCATAGGTCGTGACCAACGCCACCAAGGTGTTGGCAGCGTTGGTCCATTGCTGTTCGAAATTCATCGATTAACGCCCGGGGCTGTTGATACCGCTGCGGGCTTAACGCCCGGGGGCTAGTTCCAGTGACCTTCGCTGTAGACCCAGCCGCGCGGACGCTGTTCCCAGCGGCCCGGCATCCACTCGGCGCGAGGCCGCGGACGGTCGACATAGTGGCCGTTCACCCACATGTGCTCGTGGCCGTTCCATCGCCAGTAGCCGGGCTGCCAGCGCTCGACCTCGACCCGCTCGGGCGGCAGGGTGGGAATGACCTCGACCCGCGGGGGCGGGGGCGCCATCGGCACATAAACCTCGGCCTGCAGCTGCGCCATGGCCGGGACTGCCACGACGACGGCACCGGTCAGGACGGTGAACCCGCCGATCAGGCTGCGACGTGAAAAGCTCTTCATTCAGAACCTCCGTACTGGACGTCGTTGTAACGACGGTCCCCCGGAGCGGTTGCGCGCCATGTGGCTAAGTTGTGGCGCTACCCATTATTGTCACGGATGAAGTCACGGACCCGCGGCAGGATCTGCTCGCGCCACTTGCGGCCGTTGAAGATGCCGTAGTGACCAACCCGTGGCTGCTCCCAATGCACATGACGTGCGCCCGGGATGTTGGGCGTCAGGTCGTGCGCGGCCTTGGTCTGGCCGAGGCCGGAGATGTCGTCCAGCTCACCTTCGACCGTCATCAACGCCGTCTCGATCCGCGCCGGCTCGATCGGCCGGCCGCGGCTCACCCAGACGCCGCGCGGCAGTTGGTGCTCCTTGAAGACGACCTGGATGGTCTGCAGGTAGAACTCGGCAGTGAGGTCCATCACCGCGAGATACTCGTCGTAGAACTTGCGATGCGCTTCGGTGACGTCGTCGTCGCCTTTGATCAGGTGCTCGAACTGGCGCATGTGGGCGTTCACGTGCCGGTCGAAGTTCATGGTGATGAAGCTGGTGAGCTGCAGGAAGCCCGGATAGACGCGGCGCATCGCGCCGGGATAGCTGAGCGGCACCGTCGAGATCACGTTCTGGCGGAACCACATCATCGAGTTGCGCATCGCCAGGTCGTTCGGGACGGTCGGGCTGAGGCGGGTGTCGATCGGGCCGCCCATCAGGGTGAGCGAGCGCGGCTGGCGCGGATCGCGGGCATGCGCCATCAGCGAGGCCGCGCCCATCACCGGCACCGACGGCTGGCACACGGCGATGACATGCACGTCCGGTGCGAGGTAGCGGCAGAATTCGACGATGTAGTCGATGTAGTCGTCGAGATCGAAGTTGCCCTGCGCCAGCGGCACCTCGCGCGCATCCGTCCAGTCGGTGATGTAGACGTCGTGCTCGGGCAGCAGGGCCTCGACGGTGCCGCGCAGCAGTGTCGCGTAATGGCCGCTCATTGGCGCCACCAGCAGCACCTTGGGATCGCGCCGCGGCGTGTCGCGGTGGAAGTGCAGCAGCTGGCAGAACGGCTTGCGCAGCAGGATCTCTTCGTTGACGGCGACTTGCTTGCCGTCGATCAGAGTCGTCGGCAGGTTGAACGCCGGCTTGCCGTAGGTGCGCGTCAGGCGCGCCATGATCTCGGCGCCCGCGGCCATCGACCGGCCGAACCACGTGGCGTTCAGCGGATTGTAGGGATTGGAGGAGGCGCGCTCGACCGCGTTGGCCCAGAGCCGGACCGGCTCAGCGAGCTGACGCTGGAACTCGTACGCGTGGTACAACATATTTGGGAACATTTCAGGCACACACCAGCATGGAATCATTCAACGACAGGCAGTGACCATCGCTGCGATGCCACACAGAGAACGCAGCCGGAGCTGCGGTCAGGGTGCTGGGCGTCTTTTCCTGCGCGCATACGCGACGCGCCGGATCGACGCTCTACATCTTGGGTTGGTTCCACTCCCCCGCCGGCGCTGTCTTGGTGGATCTGATTCTACGCCGACGCTACTCAAAGAGTCGGGTGTCGAACGCTCAGTGTCAAGAGTCGCGCCCCGGGATCACCCTAAAGAAGCCGCTGGACAGCCGCGGCAATCGCATCGGCCTTCGCCTCGTGCGTGAAGTGCGTGACGAACCGGCCGTTGCGGTCGAGCACGTAGACGATCGAGGAGTGGTCCATCAGGTACGGGGCGCCGTCCTTGCCCGGGACCTTCTGGTAATAGACGCGGTAGGCGCGCGCCACCTGCGCGATCTGGTCGGGCGTGCCGGTGAGGCCGACGAAGGTCGGGCCAAAGTTGCCGACATAGCCCTTGAGCAGCTCGGGCGTGTCGCGCTCGGGATCGATGGTGATGAAGACCAGGTTGACCTTCTTGGTCGCGTCCGCGCCCAGCTTCTCTACGGCGGTCTCCATCAGCAGCAGCGAGGTCGGGCAGACGTCGGGGCAATAGGCGTAGCCGAAGTAGATCAGGGTCGGCTTGCCCTTCAGGCTCTCGCTCGAGAAGGTCTTGCCGTTCTGGTCGGTCAGGGCGAACGGGCCGCCGATGGTGGGCTGCTTGCCCTGCCAGGCATCCCAGCCGATCCAGCCGGCGGCGCCGACGAGAACGGCGATCCAGACGCCCAGCAGGACCTTCATGATGCTCGACATGGGGCGAACATGGCGGGCGGCGACGACCTCGACAAGCCGGGCGCAGCGCCGCACAACGGGAGTTGATGACTCACGAGCTGGTTCAACTGACGCAGGCTGCCGACTACGCGGCGCGCCAGCACATCGCGCAGCGGCGCAAGGGCGAGGCCGCCGAGCCCTACATCAACCACCTGACCGAAGTGGCGGCCCTGCTGGCCGAGGCGACCGACGGCGACGACGTCGTGCTGCTGATGGGCGGCCTGCTGCACGACACGCTCGAGGACACCGATTCGACCTACGAGGACCTGGTCCAGCAGTTCGGGCCCGAGGTTGCAGCCCTCGTCGCCGAAGTCACCGACGACAAGTCATTGCGCAAAGAGGAACGCAAGCGCCTGCAGGTCGAGAAGACGCCGTCCAAATCCCGGCGCGCGAAACTGCTCAAGATCGCCGACAAGACCTCGAACCTGCGCAGCCTGGTGCGCAGCCCGCCGCGCGGATGGACAGCGGAGCGGCTGCGCGACTATGTGGTATGGGCCGAGGCGGTGGTGCGCTCGTGCCGCGGACTCAACGCGCGGCTCGAAGCGGGCTTCGACGCGGCCTACGCAGAAGCGAAACAACGCTTCGGCGCCTGAAAAGGGGAGAGGGAATGTTCTACGACGCCGCCAAGCGCGACCACGGTCTCGCGCAGGATCCGCTGAAGTCGCTGATCGTGCCACGGCCGATCGGCTGGATCTCGACGGTCGATGGGCAGGGCCGCGTGAACCTGGCGCCCTACAGCTTCTACAACGCCGTCAGCGAATTTCCGCCGATGGTCTACTTCTCGATCACCGGCCGCTATGGCGATACGCCAACCAAGCACAGCCGCATGAACGCCGAGGAAACCGGCGAGTTCGTGGTCAACATGGTGTCGGGCACGCTGACCGAGAAGATGAACATCACTACCTCGATGGTGGCCTACGGCGTCGACGAGATGAAACTTGCCGGCCTGACGCCCGCGCCCTGCCGCTACGTGAAGGCGCCGCGTGTCGCGGAATCGCCGATGGCGCTGGAGTGCAAGTACTGGAAGACGCTCGAGATCCCGATCGAGCCGGGCCACGAGAACCACAGCGCCGC
>DASXQC010000210.1:0-6527 GCA_036493235.1 Reyranella sp. | reverse complement strand
GCCGACTGCCGTGGCTCATCCCTACGCGAACCTAAGGATCGGCCTCGCCACCATGCACGAGAAGGAACGGGCGCTGGCGGCGCCGTTCCGTCGCGTGCTGGGGGCCGAGATCGTCGTCCCGCCGATCGACACCGACACGCTCGGCACTTTCTCGGGCGAGGTGCCGCGCCCCGACGCGCTGGTCGAGACGTCGCTGCTCAAGGCCGAAATGGTGTTCGACGCGATGCCCGACGTCGATTGCGCGGTGGCGAGCGAAGGCAGCTCCGGCCCGATCGAGCGGCTGCCGCTGGTGCCGGGCGGCGTCGAGCTGCTGGCCTTCGTCGACCGCAAGTACGGCATCCGCCATGTCGAGACGATGCCGACCCATCGCACGAGCTGGCGCCTGCAGCGCTTCGCCAAGGGCGATCCCGACCGGCTGCTGGCGCTGAAGGGCATGGGCTTCCCGCGGTTCGGCGTGTTCGTGGTCTGCAGCAGCGACATGACCCAGCCGATCAAGAACCTCGCCACGGTCGACGCAGTGATCGCGGCGATGGACCGCGAGGCCGAGCGCTCCGAGGACGGGCTCGCGGTGCTCTACTCCGACATGCGGGCGCACAAGAATCCGATGCGCATGCTGGTGCTACGGGCCGCGGGCTACAAGCTCGCCAAGCGTCTGCAGCGGCTCTGCCCGAAGTGCCATGCGCCGGGCTACGGCCCGATCGGCTCGCGCCGTGGCCTGCCGTGCGAGACCTGCGGCGAGCCCACCCACTGGATCGATTTCGAGATCGACGGCTGCAGCGTCTGCGGTCACGCCACCGGCCGCCGGCGCAAGGACGGCCGCAAGACCGCGCCGCGGCTTGGCTGCAAGGCCTGCCGTTAGAGCACAATCGGTTTTCTTGGAATCGCGTTTTCTGGGGACGCGCCACTGGAGTGGCGCGCCCCCAGCGCAAGACATCGCTCGTACTGTTTCCACTTCAAACGATAGGACTCTAGCGCAAGACTACGGCATCCTGACTGCCTTCTTCGCGCAATTGGGGAAGTAGCCGCGGATCTTCTGCATCGTCTCGGTGGTGCGGCCGGCGGCGGCGGCCTCGTCGATCGCATACATGTCGCCCGGCGTGACTGTCGTCTGGGCCTGGTCGGCGACGCAGCCGCAGGTCGCGTCACAGATCTTGCGCTTGGAATCGGGCAGCTTGAGCGTGTCCTGGCAGCTCTCGACACATTGGCCGAGGAAGTGGTTGCGCTGCGCCTGGGTCCAGTCGGCCGATGCGGGTACGCTCAGCACGAGGAGCAAGGCGGATGCGATCGACAGGCGCAGCATCGGGTCACTCCTTCAGGTCGGTGGCGAGATGGAACAGGCAGTCGCCGCGCTCGCAGCGGGCGGGGATGCGCTTGCACAGCACCAAGCCGTCTCGCTTGAAGCTTAGCACTTCCGGCTCGCGCCAGGGCGTGTGATGGAAGTGGATGCGCGCCGCCGGCTGGTCCTTGGCGACCATGTCGCCGAGATCGACCAGAGGCTCGAACAGCCCGCCATCGGAGGCATAGATGTAGTAATCGTCACCGCCGATCTCGGTCAGCCGGGTTTGCGTGGGCGCCGGTACGGGCCCTTGCAGCAGCCCGATATGCGCCAGCACGCGGCGCATGCCGTCCTGGGCGATCTTGAGCGAGGAGGGCGTGACCAGCCCGCCGCCGCCCAATTCGGTGCCCATCGACACCACGCCCTGGCGGTACGAAGCCGAGGTGAAGGTGCGACCGCCGCCCTGCGGCGCTGCCGCGAGGTAGCTCACCGGCGCGCCGAACGCCTTCAGCATGCCCAGCACCGTCTTCATCCGTGCCTCGTCGCCGTGGCGCGGCGCCAGCGCGCTCGGAATGTAGGCCAGCGAGCTGCCGCCGGAGTGGAAGTCGAAGCTGTAGTTGAAGGTCGGCAGGAGCACATGCTCGATGAAGTGCGCGATCTGCTCGGTGATCGTGCCCTCGGGACTGCCGGGGAACGAGCGGTTGAGGTTGCCGTCGTCGATCGGCGAGGTGCGCATTCCTGCCATTGCCGCCGGGAAGTTGGCCGACGGCAGGATCACCAGCCGGCCCTTGATGTCTTTCGGCTCGAGCGAGCGGATCAGGTTGGCGAGCCCGATCTGGCCCTCCCATTCATCGCCGTGGTTGCCGGCCTGCATAAGCACGTTCGGCCCGTCGCCGTTCTTGATGCGCACGATCGGGATCGGGATCCAGCCATAGGCCGAGCGGTGCACGGAGTGCGGCACACGCACGAAGCCGGTGGCCTTGCCCTCGGAATTGAGATCGATGTCCGCCGCGAGGCGGCTCATTGCCGCGAAATCGGTCTTGCTCAAATCGGCTCACTCCACAGACGTTCGTTGCTCAGCGCCTCGGCCACGTCGGCCGAGATCGCCTCGAGAAGCTTCTCGCCCTTGTCGGCGCTCGCCGTTCCGGCATCGCCGATCACGCCGATCGGCGAGCGGCTCGACAGCTGCCGCCAGCGATAGACGCCCTCGTTGACGCCGGGAATGGCCGACAGGCCGGGGATGTACGGCCCGTGCATCTGCGACAGCTCGTCGGGATTCACCAGCTCCGGAGCCATCGCCATGATCATCGAGGTCTCGGCCTCGCAAGCATGCAGCAGCGCCTTCTGCTTCTCCAGGAGCTTCGCGATCGACTTGGCGGCGATGTCCCAGTAGGTGCCGGTGGCGAGCGGCAGTTTGTACTCGACCGTCAGCTCGCCGATCATGTTCTGCAGCGCCGTCGTGTTCCCGCCATGGCCGTTCAGCACGAAGATGCGCTTGAAGCCGTGGCGGATCGCCGAGGTCACGACGCAGCGGATCACGGCATACATCGTCGCATAGTCGAGCGTGATGGTGCCGTTGAGCGACATGTGATGCTCGGACATGCCGAACGGGATGGTCGGCGCCACCACCACCGGCACGCTCTTCTCCATGAGGCGCGCGGCGCGATGCGACACCTCGTGGACGCAGCGCCAGTCGACCATGCTCGGGAGGTGCGGCCCGTGCTGCTCGGTAGCGCCGATCGGTACGATCACGATGGCGTTGCGCTGGGCAAGCGCCTTGACCTCCGAGGCCTTCAGCCTCGACCAGTCTATTTCGGACATATCCTCCTCTTTCGTTGGGGGTGCGCCACTCCCGTGGCGCGTTCTTGTCTTTTCTGCACCAGGCGTCTGAACGCGCTACAAAGTCGGCAGCGGCTGGAGCTTCATGCCGAGCCATTTCTGGTGCAGGCGGTCGATCTCGCCGTTCATCATGTTGAAGAAGATGAAGCTGTTCAGCCA
This sequence comes from Reyranella sp., assembly GCA_036493235.1. Lineage (GTDB taxonomy): Bacteria > Pseudomonadota > Alphaproteobacteria > Reyranellales > Reyranellaceae > Reyranella. The sequence continues at coordinate 3,253 of DASXQC010000210.1, read as the reverse complement.
CTGCAGCAGATTGTGCTCGCCCATTCGCACGCCCATGTGCGCCGGGCTGCGGCGAATGGTGAACTTGAGGTCGAACTCCTTGCTCGGATTACGCTTCTGCAGATCGGGAATAATCAGGCTGTTGGTGGCGAACAACTCGGCCTGGCCGGAGACATAGGCCGCGGCGGCGGTGGCGTCGTCCTCGGTGCGCATGATGGTGGCCTTGGGGGCCATCGCCGACAGCGCCAGCTCCTGGGTGGTGCCCTTGGCGGCGGCGACCTTGAGCTTGCCGATCTTGTCGGCCGAGGTGACGTCGGCGCTCTTGGCGCCGAACACCGCGAGCTGGGTGTCGGCGTAGGGCGCGGTGAACATGATCTGCTTGGCGCGCTCGGGCGTCAGGCCCATCACCGAGATCACGACGTCGACCTTGTTGGTCAGCAGGAAGGGAATGCGGTTGGCGCCGGTGACCTGCTGCATCTCGAGCTTCACGCCCAGCGCCTTGGCGACCATGCCGGCCAGCTCGATGTCGAAGCCCTCGGGCTCGCGCTTCTCGTTCTGCGAGCCGAACGGCGGCACGTCGAGCGGCGTGGCGATGCGCACGACGCCTTTCTTCAGGATGTCCTCGAAGGCGTCGGCCCTGGCCGCGGTCCCCCAGGCCGAAAAGGCAAGCACGGCCAGCAACCCGAATATGCAGCGTTTCATGGTTCTCCCTCCAAAACTCCCCAACTCGGCATCGATTTTGAATTACGATGGGAGGGAGAGGAAGCAATGACTGCACCCTTCGACGTTTCGAGACCTCTGCCCGGCGCCAAATTCGGCGCCACGGTTCGGCTTGCGAACAAGCTCGGCAAGACGATGCCCGAGGGCCTGCCGCAGTCCCTGGCCGATGCCGGCGGGCTGCTGCTGATTCCGGGCCTGAGTGAGATCAGCGACAATCCATGCCTGCTGGTGAAGTTGAGCTACCTGTTCGGCCCGGAGGTCGAGGACTACCGTACCCTGCTCACGCGCGTGACGATGGCGCACGAGACGGTGCCGGAGATCTTCATGGTCACCAACATGGTGCCGGGGGCGCGGCCGCCGCCCAGGCAGCCCGATCCGCCGCTGACGGCCGACGGCAAGCTGCCGGTGCAGTACCCGCATCGCAAGGGCTGGCACACCGACCAGAGCTATCGCCGGCCGCCGCCGGACGTCTCGCTTTTCTATGCCGCCACGCCGGTCGCGCGCGGCAGCGGCCAGACGATCTTCGCGTCGGGCCATCTCGCCTACGACGCACTGCCGGCCGATCTGAAGGCGAAGGTCGAGACGCTCGAAGGCCTGCATGCGCAGCCCGGCAGCGGTCGCAGTCGCGGCGATGTGGAGGCGGGCAAGATCCCACCGGCGATACTGCCGCATCAGCGCTCGCAGAAGCAGCCGGTGGTACGCTCGCATCCGGTCACCGGCCGCAAGGCGCTCTATCTTTGCGAGAGCGGCCAAATGGATTGGTTCGACGGTCCGTTTATCGGCATGGAGCCTGGACCGTACGGCGAGGGCGCGAAGCTGCTCGATCAGCTGATGACTCACTACACGCGGCCGGAGTTCATCTACGTCCACGAATGGACCCAGGGCGACGTGCTGGTGTGGGACAATCGTTGTTTGGTCCACGCCGCGACCTGGTACGACGCTGACAAGGAGCAGCGCATGATGTGGCGCACGACGGTGCGCGGCAATCCAGGCGCGATCTATGCCGGCGAGAAGCGCAGCTGGGTTCCGGCCGAGGTCGCTGCCGAGTAGCGAGCACTAGCGCGCGAGGAGACGGCGGATCTGCGCCTCGAGATCGCGATGCGCGTAGGGCTTGGCGAGATGCGGGCCTTCCTCGCAAAGATCGCCGGCGGTTTGGGCCGCGCGACGCACGCCCGAGGTGAGCAGCACCTTGAGATCGGGTCGCATCTTGCGAATCCAGTGCGCCAGCGCGAAGCCGTCGATCTGGCCGGTGGCTTCGAGATCGATGAACGCGACGTCCGCTTCCGTACCGGCTTCGAGCAACTGTCGTGCTTCGGACGGATTGTCGGCTTCGATCACGGCATAGCCGCATTCGCGCAGGTAGCCAGCGATCGCCATGCGCATCAACGCGCTGGATTCGACCAGCAATATCGTTGGAATTTTCCGGGGCTGCGGCCGTATGGCCGCGGAAGCGGTGCGTGCCATTGGCCGCCACAACGCGGCAATCTGCGCGCGGGTTCCACGTGCGAAAAACTTGAATGGCGCCACAAAAAGCGCACAGTGACTGTCACCGGCGTTTGCTGGCTTGGGATTCAGCCCCCCGAGGACGTTTCTTGTCGTTTTGTCAGTTGCACAGGGAATCATGGGTGGGAAATGTCAGCCGGCGCCTGCGGGGTCGGCAGAGGCTGCAGAGCGCGTCGTGTTGGTCGTCGAGGACGAGGTCGTCCTGCGCATGGCCGTGAGTGCACACTTGCGCGACGCCGGGTTGGTCGTGATCGAGGCGGTCGATGCCGAGGAGGCGGTCGAGCTGCTCAACGCCAATCGCACGATCCGGCTGGTGTTTAGCGACATCACCATGCCGGGCACGATGGACGGCGACCAGCTCGCCGACTGGATCAGCGGTCGCTATCCCGAGATTCGCATCCTTATGACGTCGGGCATCACGCAACGCGGGCAGCAGCCGTTCCTCGCCAAGCCGTACTCGTTCCTTGAGTTGCAGCGGCGCATCGAGAAGATGCTGAGCGACTAAAACATATTCCGTCCGGCCGGAATCGGCCGGACGGAATATACCTGCTGCAACAAATATCGCCCGTGCGCGCATTTCCACTCAGATGGAACCGCGCCAGCGGGCCGATGGGACAAGTGGCGATCGTGTAGGCGCGGTTCCATCTGAGTGGAAATCGCTCTAGCCGATGTAGCCCTGCGCGCCGTCGTCGCGCAGCCACAGGCGGATCAGCAGGCGGCGCCGCTCTGTCTCGTCGAAGTCGCGGAACTCGGTGCGGCTGTGGCCGATCTCGCGGTTGGCGACGAACTGGATGTCGCCGGGCTGCAGCCGGAACTGGTACTGCAGTGAGGAGTCGGCGAACACCTCCTTGACCGCCTCGAGCGCCGCCGTGGTCTCGTTGTCCATCGCGCCGCCCTTCAACGCGTAGCCGCCGCGGATCTGGTGCAGTGACAGGCGGGCCTGCAGGCGCTCGCCGTTGCGGATGAAGACCGGGGCGGAGAAGGTTTCGGGCTCGCCGGGATGGTACTCACGCTGACGGTCGAACCAGAAGGGCTGGTAGAGCCGCGGCAG
>DASXQC010000209.1:0-16246 GCA_036493235.1 Reyranella sp. | reverse complement strand
GAGTACAAGCCGGAGGACCCGGCCGACGGCCAGATCATTCCCAATGCGCTGAAGGCCTATCTCACCGAGGAGGCGGCCGAGACGCTGATGGCGGCGCTCGATCCCGCGCCGACCGCGGACCAGAAGAAGGCGTTCCTGGCGCTCGCGCGCGATCGCACGCTCTTCACCACGCAGCACGACTTCTTTTGTCACGTCATCGCGAAGATCGGCTACACAGATGTGACTCCCGCTCAGGAGAATCCCAACCGCCGGCGCTTCATCGATGCACTGCTCGAGTCGAATGCGCTGTGGTATCCGCTGCGCTACCCCGCCGAGTACGCGGGCGGCGGCACCATCAACCAGGTGGTCCACTATCACTACCCGTCGGCCGACGACATCGCCCAGATCCTGAGTCTCAACAACTTCCGCGATTTCGGCGGCGGCAGCATCTACGACTCGGCGTTCGGCTTCCTCGACCAGAATCCGCACAACACCATGCATCTCTGGACCGGCGGCATGAACCCCGATTACCAGCAGCCGAAATACGTGTGCACGGTCGACGCGGCGGCAAACGCGGCGGTGGCCCCGGCGCCGCTGCAGGCCATCGCCAGCCGCCGCAACGCCGCGGTGCAGGTCGGCGGGCGCCGTTTCCATGCTCGAGAAGACCTCTATTCCCAGCCGAACCTGGGCGACATGTTCAGCAACCTGACGGCGTCCTACGACCCGGTGTTCTGGCCGATCCACGTCAATATCGACCGCATCTGGTGGGAATGGCAGAAGCTCAATCCCAACGCCCTGCCGGCCGATCTCGACTCGGTGCTGTCGCCGTGGAACTACACCATCCGCGACACGCTCGACATCGCGCCGTTCGGCTACGAGTACGTGCGCAGCGCGCACTTCATGCCGGTCGGCCTGGAGGCGACGGTCAACCGCTTCGTCTCGCAGCCGATCGCGGTGCCGGACGCGGCGCGCAGCTTCAAGCGCGCTGAGATCCGCCTGCACCAGGTACCGCAGCTGATGCGCTCCTGCTTCGTGCGCGCCTTCCTCAACGATCCGGCGGCCAACGCCTCGACGCCGATCAAGGGCAACCCACGCTTCGCCGGCTACATCTCGATCTTCGGCCATGGCGCCTGCTACGGCGGCCCCGGTCATTGCGACATCCCGCCGGCCCAGGCACGTCCGTTCGACCAGCGCGGCCGCAGCCACAACGCGCCGCGCAATCATCGCATCGACGTCACCGCCGCAGCCCGGCGCGTGCTCGAGGGCGGCGGGCCCGTGCAGATCACCCTGGTGGTGATCGGCGGCGATTACCAGGAAGAGAGGGAGCTGCTGAAGCTCGAAGGCGTGTCGATCAGTTTCCTCGATTGAGAAGCTTCGCGGGGGAGTCATGGCTACCTATCGAATCCATCCCGGCATCGGTGTCGCGCGCCTGGGCAACAGCGAGTCCGAGTTCTACCTCGCGCCGGAGACGCCGGCGGCGATGCCTCAGGCCTGCGACAGCTTCGGCAACCCGCTGGTCGGGCCCGACGGGGTCACGCCGGTGCCGGTCAAGACGTTCAAGGACTCCGAAGGCCGCGTGAAGCGCCAGGCCGCGCGGTTCCAGATCTTCGTCTATGACGATCTCGCCAAGCAGGGCCGGCCGCTGGCGATCGGCGACGAGATCGAGGGCGGCGGCAATCGCGGCACGCTGATCGATATCCAGTGGCGCGTGTACGTCGCCAACAAGAAGGCCTCCTGGTATCCGTTCAAGGAGCGCACAGGCGAGCACGGCTACGCACCCGGCAGCGTCCGGCGCAACGCCGACGTTACCGGCCAGGATCGCGACCGGCTGATCATCGATCCCGGTCCGCGCAGCGTGAACGCCACGACCGACCGTCGCGCTCATTTCGATCGCTCGGGCGGCATCGGCGCCTATGCCACGACCTTTCCGCCCAAGGGCCTGCAGCCGTTCGACATCGACACGCTGGGCGAGATGATGACCGACGACAATGGCCGCCTGGTCGTGCTCGGCGGTCACGGCCGCTCGGGCATGCAGGTGACCGACGGCGTGGGGCCCAAGATCGAGGACTACGCCAACACCGACGGCTGGTATGACGACATCTCCGACGGACCGGTGATGGCCCGCCTGGTCATGTACTCGGAGCTGGTCCAGCAGACCCGCTTTATCGACGTCGAGTATCCGGCGTGGGTGATGGTGGGCTATCCGCGCTTTGCGCCGCAGATCCTCGACATGATCACCATGGACGAGGTGCTGCACGATCTCTACGTCCGCCGCTTCGCCACCGAGACCGGCACCTACGGTATCCTCGGCATGTTCGACGATCCGCAGACGATTCCGTTCGATGATCAGGCAGCGCTCCGCCACTGGCAGGCCGGGCGCCTCGCCTGGAACCGCAACTACCGGCCCTGGTTCTACCGCGACATCTGGCCGATCCTGTTCCGGCCCGACGAGTTCCGCTACCTCAACGACATCCTGCAGCAGTCGAACTACCCGCACGACCAGGCCCAGCGCGGCACGTTCGATCCCAACAAGCTCTCGTGCACGCCGCGCCACGCGACGGCGCGGCCGCTGATGGCGGCAGCCCCCGAAGCGGCGTCGCGCGATGCCGCGCAGGGTGAGGCGGTTGTGAAGGTGGCGCTCGCCGCTGGACCGATCCGCCATTTCAGCGCCGAAGAGGATCCTTACGGGCCGATGCGCCGCTTCCTGTTCGACCTGCTGCGGCGGGCCGGCGAGGCGAACTCCTTCCAGGTGCAGGACCACGCCTCGTCGCGTACCTACCAGCTACCGTTGATGCCGCTGTTGTGCGGCGACAATCCGCTGACCAACGAGGTGCCGACGAAGTTCCTCCATCTCACGGAGTACCAGCTCTTCATCCTCGGCCAGTGGGCGCGCGGCTGGTTCATCAACGAGAAGGAGGAGCACTGGCTGCCGGCCGACTACTCGCCGTTCGAGCCCTATCCGACCGCGCCGCCCGCGACCGGCCTCGAGCTCGATCGCGGCGTGCTGAGCAACGTGCTGGGCGGCGCCTTCTGCCCGGGCGCCGAGCTCGGCTGGGTGATGCGCAATCCGTCGATCTACCAGGCGCCCTATCGCGTCAAGGCCGACCGCAGCGTCTCCGACTTCCTGCAGAGTGCGGCGCAAGCCAACCAGTTCCACGGCAGCATCATCGCCGACTACACTTTCAGCGTCGAAGATCCGCTCAGCCAGGATAACGACTTCGTCGTCGGCCTGCAGCCGGGCGATCTCACCAAGTACATGGCGCTGCCCTGGCAGTCGGACTTCAACGAGTGCACGACGCAGCCGATCAACATCACCTACGCCGACTGGAACAACCTCTGGCCGGACAGCGACAACGACGAGCGGATGCGCCAGGACGAGAAGACTTGGACCACCCTGTGGTGGCCGGCGCACCGGCCTCTGCAGTCCTATGAGATCAGCTCGATCGACCCGGCCACCGGCCAGCCCAACTATGTGTGGACGACCTGGAGCCGCGGCGTGCCGCAGACTCCGGCCGGCGACCTCAAGATGGTGACCGAGTGGTCCAAGCTCGGCTTCATCGTGCGCAACCCGTACCAGCCGGGCGCCAAGTCGGCCGACGACCTTCAGTACAAGTACATCAGCGTAGAACGATCCTGAAAGCGAGGAGTCATGAGCGACAATCCTTTCGTCGGCCGCTGGACCTACCGCAGCCTGCTCAACGATCCCGACGTCAACACGACCTTCGACAATCTCGAGTTCGGCCGCGGCACGATCGAGATCGTCGAGGGGCCCCTGCAACTCCTCGCCGGCACGATCGGCGGCCCGGGCTGGTCGCTCACCCTGAAGGGCTCGCGTGCCTACGGCTCGCCCATGCAGGTGCGCTTCCAGGGCGTCGGCGTCGTGAGCGGCGAGAAGTGGATCTACGACTACTGGGGCTCGCTGGTCCCGGCCTGGCCCAACGGCGTCGACCAGCGCCCGGCCATCACCGGCTCGGTGATCCGCACCATCCCGCATAGTGGCGGCCAGCCGGGCACGGTGGCGCCGGCCGGCGTCGTGGCGTCCTTCTACGCCGTGCGGGCCGACTGACCCTTGGCCGTGTTCGACGTCCTGATCGCAGGCGTCGGGCCGGCCGGAGCGGCCGCCGCCCGCACACTGGCAAGCGTCGCCCCGGACCTTCGGGTGGCGGTCGTCGCTCCCGTGGAGAAACAGCGCTGTCGTGGCGAGGTGCTGTCGCCGCTCGGCCAGCCAGTGCTGCGTCAGCTCGGCCTGTGGTCGTCGTTCCTCGCCCAGGGCTTCGCACCGTCGCATCGCACGTTCACAGCGTGGGGTGACGCAGGCCTGCGGTCGAACGAGCTCATGCTCGAGGCGCGCGGGCCGGCCTGGCGCATCGACCGCGCGCGCTTCGACGACTGGATCGCATCGGCGGCCTGCTCTGCCGCAACGCGCCTCGACGCAAGGGTTGTCGGCCTCGAGCGCCAGGCCGACGGCTGGTCGGTCGATTGCGGCAACGATCGCCACGAGGTGCGGCTGGTGATTGATGCGACGGGACGCGCCAACACGCTGGCGCGCCGCCTGGGGAATGGAGCGAAGGCGAAGGACCGCCTGGTGGCGGCCTATGCCGAGGCGACGGTTTGCGAGCAGGCCACGCCGGAGCTGCTGATCGAGGCCTTCGACGACGGCTGGTGGTACACGACGATGCTGGGCGACGGCCGGCGCGTCTTCGTCTGCCTCACCGATTCAGACATTGCCCGCGGCCTGCGGCTGAACATGCCGCGCGGCTGGCGCGCCGCGCTCGACAAGGCGTCATTCACGGCCGCGATTGCGAGCCGCGCCGAACGGTTCGAGACGCCGCGCCTGATGCCGGCGGGCGGCCGGCATGCTGAGCTGCCGACGGGCTTCCGCTTCCTCTGCGCTGGCGACGCCGCCAGCGCCTTCGATCCGATCTCGGGGCACGGCGTCGTCAAGGCGATGCGCTCGGGCATCTTCGCTGCCTACGCCTCGGCCGACTGTCTCGTCCGGCGGGACGACAAAGGGCTCGAGCGTTACGGCGCCTGGATCGCGCGCGAGGCCGCGGCCTACGCGACGGCGCTGCGCGAGCACTACGGCAGCGAATCGCGCTGGGCCGGCCGGCTGTTCTGGCGCCGGCGCACCGACACTTCTTTCGACGGTCTCTCACACCAATAAGAGGGGAACTGAGATGAAGATCTTCCTGCGGATCGTCCCGTTCATCGCCGCGCTGGGGCTCGCGCTGCCGGCGCTGGCGGCGCCCCATCCGTTCGAGGCGCCACCGACCCTGCCGGGGCAGGGCAACGTGGTGCATCTCGAGGCGATGGCCACGACGCCGACGCCGGGCGGCTGCACGCCGCAGGGCTCGATGGCGCGCAGCGGCTCCATCGTCTCGGTGATGCTGAACCTGGTGCGCGGCAAGTTCTTCATCAACAACCCCGATCCGACCGATCCTCAGCCGGGTGGCATGGATCCCGTCGAGCTGCGCTCTTATGGCGGCTGCAAGTCGGGACCGGCGATCACCGTCAAGCCGGGCGACACGCTGCGCGTCGACCTGATCAACCGGCTCGACAAGGACGATCCGAGCTGCCTCGACAATCCGCCGTCGGGCCTCGGCCTGCCGGCCGGCGTCGGCTGCTTCAACACCACCAACCTGCACACGCACGGCCTGCACGTGTCGCCGGCTGGCAACAGCGACAACGTGTTGTTGAGCATCGCGCCGCAGACCAGGTTCCCCTACGAGATCAACATCCCGGCCGACCATCCGTCGGGCACGTTCTGGTATCACGCGCACCGCCACGGCTCGACGGCAACGCAGGTCGCAAGCGGCGCCTCGGGCGTGCTGCTCATCAAGGGCGACCGACCCTATACGCCGCCCACGCCGGAGAACCCGAACCCGATCGCCGACATCGACACGGTGCTGCGCAACGCCGCGGGCGCACCGTTGAAGGAGCAGCTCTTCCTGTTCCAGCAGATCGCCTATGCCTGCTTCCAGAACCAGCCCGACCAGCAGGGCGGGCCGTGGCAGCAGCTCTACACGAGCAAGGGTCTCTACAACGCCAACAGCCAGGGCGACGTCACGACCGCGCCCTGGACCTGCCCGCGGCCCCAGGACGTGAACGGCGCTCCCGTCAGTCCGGGCGTCATCGAGAACTTCCCGCTGCAGCTCGACTCGGCGACCATCTGGGACACCAACGGCCGCTTCACCAGCATCAACGGCGTGGTGCAGCCCGACATCTCCATCCAGGCCGGCGAGATCCAGCGCTGGCGCTTCGTGCATGCCGGCATCCATGACACGATCAACGTCCAGGTCGTGCGCGCCACGCCGGTCGGCGGCAAGAACCTGATCGCCGCCTCGGCGCTGAGCGGCAATCGCCAGCAGCAGAAGCAGGACCTGCTTGCGGCCTGCAATGCCTCGCCCGACACGCTGGTCCCGCAGTTCGAGATCGCCACGGACGGGCTGACGCGGACCAAGCTGCACCAGATCCACGCTTCGCAGGTGGGCGGCGTGCTCGAATCGAACTACCTGCAGCCCGGATACCGCAGCGACGTCCTCCTGGTGTTTCCGTCGGAGGGCGACTACTGCCTGCTCAACCAGGCCGCGTCGCCGGCGGAGCGCGTGTCCAACGGCACCGGCAAGGGTGGCGGGCAGGGCCCATCGTCGGCGCAGCTGCTGGCCTACGTGCATGTGCGCGGCGGCACGGCGGTGACCGGCGACCTCGGGGCCTATGTCGGCAAGACGCTGTACGACGGCAATCCGCAGCTGCCCGAGTCCGTGCGCGCGGGCCTGCGCGACGGCGACCAGCGGCCGTGGGCGCAGTTCCAGCGGCTGCCCCTGCCGCGGGTCGGTGGCGAGCAGACGGCGAACTTCGCCATCAACTTCCCGGCCTTCACGATCAACGGCAAGTCGTACGATCCGAATGTCGTGAACTACACGCGTGAGCTCAACACCACCGACGACTGGCTGCTCACCGCCCAGGGCGAGCCGCACATCTTCCACATCCACGTCAATCCGTTCGAGGTGATGGACGTGCAGATGATCAACCAGTCCGGCCAGCTGGTGTCGATCTACAATCCCGACGGCACCTGCAAGCCGGGGATCGTGTCGGGCGACGGCCAGCAGCTCGCCAACCAGTATTGCGGCATGTGGCATACGTTCCGCGACACGATCTTCGTCGAGAACAATTTCCAGATCCGCGTGCGAACGCACTACGACCGCTACATCGGCGAGTACGTCCTGCACTGCCACATCCTCGACCACGAGGATTCGGGCATGATGGCCAACATCTCGATCGTGCCCGACCTCAACGCGCCGGGCGGCGGGCTCGGCATGGCGGGAATGCGCCATCAGCACGCGCCGCCAACGCCGGCGGCGGCGACCAAGCCGGCCCCGGCTGCGCCGGCACCGGCGAAGCAGTAGGATCCGCGAGCGGCGCGTCGGCCTTTGCGCCGGCGCGCCGTTTCTATTTCTGGTTTTGGTCCACGCGGGTCGAGGTCGCCGGCCCTTCGCCGGTGATCAGCAGCACGCACTCCTCGTCCTTGGCGCCGTCGTAGTGGACCTGCTTGCCGAAGTGCGTGACGAAGGTGCCGGCCGGTACCGGCACGGTGCTCGCCGGATCGAAGGTGGTGCCGGTGCCCATCCACCACGTGCCCTTGAGAACCGTGATGAAGCGGTCGTTAGGATGGAAGTGCGGCCGGCTCATGTTGCCCGGCAGCCAGTTGACCATCACGACGTAGAGGCCGGGCTTCGACGGGTCGCCCGCCAGGATCGCCTGCCGGGAGCCGGGTGAGGTCTGCTTCCATTCGATCTTGTCCGGCAGGACATACTTGATCGCAGCGGGGTTGAGATCGCCGGCCAGCGCGCTGCCGAACATCGCCATCGATGCCGTCATGCCGAAGAACAAACCGATCAACGATCGCATCGCATTCCTCCTGCGGGCCGGCGTTTGACGGCGCCGTTCAGCCCTCGAGCAGCTTGGCGGCGCAGCGGTTGTGGGTGGCGATCACCGGGCGCATGTCCATGGTGACGATCTCGCCGTCGCGCACGACCTGGCGGCCGTGCACCACGGTGTGGCGCGCCTGCTGCGGGGCGCAGAACAGCACCGCCGCCACCGGATCGTGCAGCGCGCCGGCATAGCCGATCGTGTTGAGCTCCAGCGAAAAGAAGTCGGCGCACTTGCCGACCTCGAGCGAGCCGATGTCGCTGCGGCCCAGCACCTTCGCCCCGCCGATCGTGGCGAGCTCGAGCGCCTCGCGAGCGGTCATCCATTCGTTGGCGCGCACCGGATGCGACTGGCCCAGGAACATATACTTGCGCGGGCCTTCGGGCGGCAGCAGGCCGAGCCGCAGGCGCGCGAGCAGCATCGCCTGGCGGGCCTCGGCCAGGATGTTGGACGAATCGTTGCTGGCCGAGCCGTCGACGCCCAGCCCGACCTTCACGCCCGCCGCCATGTACTTCTTGATCGGCGCGATGCCCGAGCCCAACCGCATGTTGGAGCAGGGGCAGTGGGCGGCGCCGCAGCCGGTGCGGGCGAACTTGGCGATCTCCTCGTCGTCGACATGGATGGCGTGGGCGAACCACACGTCGTCGCCCAGCCAGCCCAGCGTTTCCATCCAGTCGACCGGCCGGAGCTGGAAGCGCTCCAGCGTGTAGCGCTCCTCGTCCATCGTCTCGCAGAGATGAGTGTGGAGCTTCACCTTGTAGTGCCGCGCCATCTTGGCCGATTCCTTCAGGAGCTCAGCCGTCACCGAGAAGGGCGAGCAGGGCGCCAGCACGACCTGCGTCATCGAGCCCGCCTTGGTGTCATGGTAGCGCTCGACCACGCGCTGGCTGTCCTTGAGGATGAAGTCCTCGTCCTCGACGCAGTCGTCGGGCGGCAGGCCGCCCTTGGATTCGCCGAGCGACATCGATCCGCGGCTGGCATGGAAGCGCACGCCCAGCTCGAGCGCGGCCTCGATCTGGCAGTCGACGTTGTTGCCGTTCTTGAAGACGTAGGTGTGGTCGAACACGGTGGTGCAGCCCGACTGGGCCAGCTCGGCCAGACCGATCAGCGTGCTGGCGCGCGAGCCTTCGGCATCGGTGCGCGCCCAGGCGCGATAGAGCGCCTTCAGCCAGGGGAAGAGGTTGTTGTTCTGCGCCCCCGGGAAGTTTCGCGTCAGCGTCTGGTTGAGATGGTGGTGGGTGTTGACGAAGCCCGGCAGGACGATCTGGCCGCTGAGGTCGATCACCGTGTCCGCCGTCGCCGGCAACTCCGATGTCGGGCCGACCTGCTTGATGAAGCCGTCCTCGGCGTAGATCCCTGCATCCTTGAGCTCACGCCGCTCGCCGTCCATCGTGACCAGAACGGACGCATTGCGCGCCAACAGACTTCCCATCTCAACTCCCCCACGTTCACCCGAGGGTCAAGATATCAAGCCTGCGATGAAAGCTGTAGGGCCCTTGCGACCAATTACCAGGTGATCGTGGATCGAGATGCTGAATGTCTCGGCGGCCCTCGGGCTCCATTTGACAATGGGTTCTACCACCGGAAAGGTCGATGCATGGACTATGGCATCAATCTCGCCACCGCAGCCGATTCCTGGAAGGTGGTGAAGCGCGCCGAAGAGCTGGGCTTCACCCGCGCCTGGTTTTACGACACGCAGTTGCTCAACGCGGAGATCTTTGTCGCCATGGGCGCGGCGGCGGTGAAGACCTCCAGGATCCGCCTGGGGACCGGTGTGCTGATCCCGTCGAACCGCATCGCACCGGTCGCGGCCAGCGGTCTCATGTCGCTCAACGCGCTCGCGCCGGGACGTATCGACTTCGGTATCTCCACCGGCTTCACCGCCCGGCGCACCATGGGCGTTGGTCCGGTCCGGCTCGCCGACATGCAGCACTACATCGAGCAGGTGCAACGACTCATCGCCGGCGAGACGGTGGAATGGGAGTTCAAGGACTCCAGACGGAAAATGAGGTTCCTGAGCCTCGATATCGGCGTGGTCAACAATCGCGACCCGATCCCGCTGCACATTTCAGCGCTCGGCCCGCGCGCCCGGGCGCTGACCGCGGAATTCGGCGCCCATTGGATCAACGGCGTCGGCCACATCGATGCCGCGAAGGCGTCGATTGCGGCCATGCAGGCCACCTGGCGCTCAGCCGGCGTCGACCCGACAACGCGAATCGCCACGGCGTTCTTCGGCGGCTGCGTGCTCGCCGAAGGTGAGCCGTTCGACAGCCCGCGCGCCCGCGCGCAAGCCGGCCCGCACGCGACCATCGTCCTGCACAACCTTGTCGAACGGGAACAGTTCGGCGACCTTGGCCGCGGCATCCCGCCGGCGCTCGCGCCGTTGGTGGAGCAATACCGGAAGATCTACGAGCGCTACGAGCCGGCGGATGCGCGCTACCTGGAGAACCACCGCGGTCACCTGATGTTCCTGCGTCCGGAAGAGCATCAGGTTTGCACCGCCGAGTTGATCCGCGCCGTGACCGTCACCGGCACCAGGTCGGAGCTTCGCGAACGGCTGCGCGAGCTGCAGGGTGTGGGCTATACCGACTTTTCGATCAACATTCGCCACGGCCAACCGGCGATGCTGGAGGAATGGGCAGAGGTATTCGCCGGCGTCTGAGCCGCGATGGCGACGGTCTATCTTCAATTTACAGAAGCGCGCTCGTGTCGCCCTGTTGCCGACGCCTCGCTGGTCCCAGAGTCCCCCTGAATTCGAACGCGGTATTTGATCCTGCATCAGAGCAGACCGAGACTCCGGAAGCTCGAATGGCCCTTGCGGCCGATCACCAGGTGATCGTGGATCAGGATGCCGAGCGGTTCGGCTGCCGCGCGGATCTCCTTGGTCATCTCGATGTCGTCGCGTGACGGCTTGGGATCGCCCGACGGGTGATTGTGCACCAGGATCAGCGCGCTCGCCTCGTGGTGCAGGGCGCGCTTCACTACTTCGCGCGGATAGACCGGCGTGTGGTCGACCGTGCCGCGCTGCTGCACCTCGTCGGCGATCAGCTCGTTCTTGCGGTTCAGGAAGAGGATGGCAAAGCGCTCGGTCTTCTCGTGCGCCAGCGTGGTGTGGCAGTAGTCGATGAGCTGCTGCCAGTTGCCCAGCACCGGCTTCTTCGCGACCTTCTGGTGTGCGAGCCGGCGGCCCGCTTCGCGCAGCGCGCGGAACAGCACCAGGGTGCGCTGGTCGATGTCGAAGTCGCGCAGGTGCGCGGGCTCGGCCGCGAACAGGTCGCCCAGCGTGCCGAAGCGCTCGATCAGCCGCTTGGCCAGCGGCTTGGTGTCGATCCGCTCGATGCCATAGAACAGCAGCAACTCCAGCAGCTCGTAATCCTCGAACCCTTCGATGCCCGACTTCAGCACCCGCTCGCGGACGCGCCCGCGATGGCCGTGATAGTGCGGCTTGGGTTCCGGCGCTGCGGCGCTGTTGTGGCCGAGGCCCGGCGCCGCCTCGAGCGCGGCGGCGAGCTTGGTGGTCGGGTCCTCGCCGGTGAACTCCCAGCACATGTCGAGCCGGTTCCACGTGCCGCCCGCGTCGCGCAGCAGGGTGCGGTGCGGCAGCGTGTTGCCGCTCACCCGCCACAGCGTGTCGTTGGCCTGAAGGCGAAGGCCTGCCGCTAAAAGGGCCAGCAGGGCATCGTCCTGCGCGGCGCTGTCCTCCGCGGCCTTCGTTTTCGCTCTCCCCATGCGGTGACTTTTCCCGCCAACCGCGGCGGAAAGGCGGCAGGAAATGGCTAAAGCCATGGATTACGCTCGGTCCCCATGACCGACACGACCGAGATCGACCAAGCCTGCGCCGCCTTCGCCCGGCAGGAGAACCTGCCCGGCCTGCTGGCCGGCCTCGTGCGGGATGGCCAGCTCGTGCACGTCACCGCGCTCGGCCAAGCCGATCGCGAGGCGGGTCGCGCGGTCACGCCGGAAACCTCCTTCCGCATCGCCTCGATGACCAAGAGCACCACGGCACTCGCCGTCCTGGCCCTGCGCGATGCCGGCAAGCTCACGCTCGACGCGCCGCTCGCCGACTATATCCTGCAGTTCGCTGCGGCAGTGCCGGCGACCCGCGACAGTGCGCCGGTGACGGTGCGCCACTTGCTTACTCATACGGCGGGCTTCGTCACCGACGATCCTTGGGGCGACCGCGTGCTGGGCATGAGTCCGGCGACGCTCGATGCGCTGATCGCGACCGGTCGGTTGTTCGCCCGCCCGCCGGGCATTGCCTTCGAGTACAGCAATCTCGGCTACGCGCTGCTCGGCCGCGTGATCACCAACGTGAGCGGCGAGCCCTACCAGCGTTTCATCCGTCGCACGCTGCTGCAGCCGCTCGGCATGACGCGCACCACATTCGATGCCTTCGAGGCGGCGCGCGGGGACTTCGCCTGGGGTTATCGCTGCGACGACAACGTCTTTTCCCGCGAGCGGCTCGAGCCCGACGGCGAGGTCGGCGCGATGGGCGGGCTGGCGACGACCGCCGCCGACTACACCCGCTACCTCACTTTCCTGCTGAACGCCTGGCCGCCGCGCGATGATCCCGAGAGCGGGCCGGTACGCCGCGCCAGCGTGCGCGAGATGGGGCTGTTCCATGCGCCGCCCGTCCTGCCCGATCCGCCTGTGCCTACAGCCTACGGCTACGGCCTGATGGACGCGCTCGATCCGACGCTGGGGCGCCGGCTGCATCATCCCGGCGGCCTGCCGGGCTACGGCTCGCACATGCTGTTCCTGCCGGAGCGCGGCATCGGCGTCTTCGCCTTCGCCAACTGCACCTACGCGCCGATGTCACGCCTCACGCCCCGGCTTGCCGAGCTGTTCCTCGCCACGCTACCCAAGCCCCCACCGCCGCCGCCATCGCCCTGGCTGAAGCGTGCCGTCGAGGCGGCTGTCTCCGCTTACAACGCCGGTCGCATCAAGACCGCCTCGTCGCTGCTCGCCGAGAACCTGCTGCTCGACATGCCGGCCCCGCTGCGCGACGCGGAGCTCGCCAGGCTGAAGCAGCAGCTTGGAGAGGGGCGTCTCGAATCGATCGAACCCACCCATGCGCTCGCCGGCCGCTTCGTGATGGCCTGCGCCAACGGCCGCCTGCGAGGCACGATCATCCTGTCTCCCGAAGCCGAGCCTGGAATTCAGAAGCTGGCATTGCGCGCGGATGTGCAGTAATCTATAATAGTATTATATTAACATAACTATCGTATAAGTTGCATATGCATCGACGACGAGCCTTGATAGGGATAGTAGCATTCGTGCCGATTCGCGCCGCGCTCGGTCAGATCT
The DNA here is from genome assembly GCA_036493235.1 of Reyranella sp. Taxonomy (GTDB): domain Bacteria; phylum Pseudomonadota; class Alphaproteobacteria; order Reyranellales; family Reyranellaceae; genus Reyranella. Next base: position 3,031 of record DASXQC010000209.1, on the reverse strand, counting down.
CTGACATGCGCCGCTTTCGCACGCAGGTCCTCGACATCCTGCACCAGAAGTACCCGCAGTTGCGGGCGAAGGCAGGCGATGAGGACAGCCTCATCGAGATTGAGGTCGGCACCATCGACCTGACGAATCTTCTCGGCAAGGTACGCGAACTCCCCGCCGACCGGCAGCAGGCGACGATTGCCGACTACGTGGACCGGTTGGTCGAACGGGTCGGCCATGAGGACGATACAAAGAGGGCGTCGTGGGCGGAGATGAGCAAGCGGTTGCGGCCCCGCTTGGTTTCGCCGGACATGCGGCGGCTCGCGCCCACCATGCTGCTGCGGGCGTTCGCGACCGGCGCGCTCAACGCCTACGTGCTCGATCACGGACGGCAGGTCGACTACGTGCAGCGCGACATGCTAGTGCCATGGAGTGTGGACAGCCAGCAGGTCCACGATACTGCCGTCGCCAATCTCGAGGCTTTGTCGGGGGACGTGGAGATCGAGGTCTCCAAAGCACGCGGCGGCGGCCATTTCACGGCAATCGACACCGACGACAGCTACGACGCCGCGCGCCTGGCGCTGCCACGCTTTCGCGACCGTCTTCTGTCGGCGCTGGGCACGCCGATTTTCGCCGGCATTCCCAATCGCGATTTCCTGGTGGCCTGGTCGGCGGATGCGCCGTTTGCTGTCTTTGCCGATCAGGTAGCAAAGGATTTCGGCAAGCAGCCGTACCCGATCACCGACACTATCTTTCACCTTGATCGCGATGGCGTGCGGACCGCGAAGGCCGCGGGCCGTCGCAAGGACTAGCGTTCGAAAACATCCTCGAGGCCGTCGACGTCGTCGAACTGCTCACCGATCCTGCGGAAACCGAGCTTGGCGATGACGCGCTGTGACGGAAGGTTGTCCGGTCGCACGGAGGCCACGAACCGGCGCACGCCGTGCTGCTCGGCCGCCCAGCGCATCACCGCCGCGGCGGCCTCCGTCGCATAGCCCTGGCATCGCCAGGGCGTGAACACGGCGTAGCCGAACTCGACTGAGTCCTCGACGGGCCGGGTGTGGAAGCGGATGTGGCCGATCGTCTGCAGCGATGGCTTGAGCAGCAGCAGGCGCGCCGACCATGGCCCGTACTCGGGGTCGGCGGCGATCACCGCGCGGGCGAAGTCTGCAACGATCGGCTCCTCGAAGCCGTTCTGCCGCGCAACCACATCCAGCTCGGCCTGCGTCAGCAGCCGCAGCACCAGCCGCGCGGTCTCGATGTCCGGTGTCAGGCCGGGGGTCAGGCCGAGGCCGCCTGCTTCTCGGGGGCGGCGACCTTGCTGAGGTCGTACGGCGGCTTGGTGTAGCCCGCGGGCGACAGGGTGAAGAACTCCACGCCGGTCTCGGTGATGCCGACCGAATGCTCGAACTGGGCCGAGAGCTGCTTGTCGCGCGTCACTGCGGTCCAGCCGTCGCTCAGGATCTTCACCTGCCAGGTGCCGACATTCACCATCGGCTCGACGGTGAAGAACATGCCCGGCCGCAGCTCCGGCCCGGTGCCGCGCCTGCCGTAGTGGAGGATGTTCGGTGCGTCGTGGAAGATGCGGCCGAGGCCATGGCCCGAGAAGTCGCGCACCACCGAGAAGCGCTGGCTCTCGACATAGGTCTGGATGGCGTGGCCGATGTCGCCGACATGGCCGCCCGGCTTGGCGGCGGCGATGCCGCGCATCATCGCCTCGTAGGTGACGTCGCACAGCCTGCGGGCCTTCACGCCGACCTCGCCGACGAAGAACATGCGGGAAGTGTCGCCGTACCAGCCGTCGAGGATGGTGGTGACGTCGATGTTGACGATGTCGCCGTTCTGCAGCCGCTTGTCGCCCGGGATGCCGTGGCAGACGACGTGGTTGATCGAGGTGCAGATCGACTTGGGGAAGCCGCGATAGCCGAGAGGAGCAGGGATTGCCTTGTGGTCGAGCGTGTAATCGTGACAGAGCTTGTCGAGCTCGCCGGTGGTGACGCCCGGCACCACGTAGGGCGTGATGAAGTCGAGCGTCCCTGCCGCCAGGCGGCCGGCCTGCCGCATGCCTTCGAAACCTTCCGGGCCGTGCAGCTTGATGGTGCGCTCGTCGCGCCGCCAATAGTCGACGCTGTCGTCCGGGATGTCGCGGGGACTGCTCATGACCGTTATTTGGCACCAGATGCCCGCGGTAACAAGGCCATGCTAGGGTCTTGAAATGCCCGACACTTCCAAGCCCGCCAGCCCCAAGACGGTCACTGCCTGCATCCTGGTCATCGGCAACGAGATCCTGAGTGGCCGTACCAAGGACGCCAACATCCAGTACCTCGCCACCGAGCTCGGCCAGCTCGGCATCCGGGTCATGGAATGCCGGGTGATCCCCGACATCGAGCAGACCGTCGTCGACACCGTGAACGAGGTCCGGGCGAAGTTCGACTACGTGTTCACCACCGGCGGCATCGGCCCGACCCACGACGACATCACCGCCGACTGCATCGCCAAGGCGTTCGGCGTCGGTATCTCCGAGCATCCCGAGGCGATCGCCCGCATGACCCGCCACTACGGCGACGTGGCGCTGTTTACCCCGGCGCGGCGGCGCATGGCGCGGGTGCCCCACGGCGGTACGCTGGTGGACAATCCGGTCTCGGTCGCGCCCGGCTTCCAGATGGCGAACGTCTTCACCTTCGCCGGCATTCCGTCGGTAGCGCAGGGCATGTTCCAGTCGATGAAGCACCGGCTGGTCGGCGGCGATCCGGTGCTGGCGCGTACCGTGCGCACCAACCTGCCCGAGGGCATCATCGCCGAGCCGCTGGGCGCTCTGCAGAACCGCTACGCCGATATCGACATCGGCTCGTACCCGGCCTTCCGCAACGGCCGGCCGAGCGTCTCGCTGGTGCTGCGTGGCACGGATGACGCACGCCTCAAGACCGCCGCCGCCGAGCTCATCCAGACGATCAAGGGGATGAACGGCGAAGCGGAGGAGTTCGTCCAGTAGCAATGCCGCGATCTGCCCAGGGAGCCGCCCAGTGGGGCGGCCTCGTCGTCCTGTCGGCCG